>NZ_JAPFCD010000038.1:0-48983 GCF_026153155.1 Photorhabdus aballayi
CAGACGCTTGAAGTGGGTCAAAATCAGACGGTGACGATTAAAGGTCAGCAAGCCGTTTCCATTGGTAAAAGTCATCAACTGAACATCGCCGATAACCAGCAAATTACCGTGGGTAAACATATCACGGTGCACTCTGAAAGCGGGCAAATCATCATTGGGAACGCAGGCGGGCAGATAGTCATTGACCCGATAGGCAATATCCGTATCGAAGGGGCCAGCATCACTATGAATGACCATGTTACCGGAAGAAAATCCGCCGATGCGCTGTTTGATTACTCCGCCCGCTATACCCTGCTCAGTGAACAGAGCGGTAAACCACTGGCGCATACCCCCTATACCATTACCACCGCTGGCGGCCAGACCCTTTCCGGTAAAACCGATGGGCTGGGCAGAACCGTGACGGTACAGAGTGAGGCAGAAGAAAATCTGCAACTGAGTTCACCAGAAGCCCCACCGAAACCGAAGCAAACCTTATACCGTGCCAGCGGTAACACGCAGATAGAGTATGTGATGGAATTTACGGAGAAATAAAGTATGGCGATATCCAACAGCAGTAAGATGTGCCCGGCCGTGACCTCAATTAACTGTACGATGGAAATAGGGGTCTTTCCCGCCGATGAAGATCCCTGTTATCTGGCGGAAAAAGCTGAGTATGCTCTGCGTTTGCCCGCAATGATTATCACCAAGCTAGGCGCTATTCGCTTTCTTAATCAAATTATTATGAGTGGATTGATTAAGGTTGAAGAACTTAAACATGACTTTTTATGGCCTTATAAAGCAGAAGTGGTGTTTGCTATTAGAGGAGAGCAGGATGTCCCTTTACCCATGCTGGCGTCCAGTCAAGACTCTAAGCAACGTTATGGTGGTAATTTGCCGCAATCCAGTAATCCGTTCGTCCGGCCTGCTGCCGAAGATGCAGAGAAATTTGGGGTTGTTGGTATCCGTCGCCCCGATATTATTCTGGTTAAAGATGAGTCTCTCCGCTGGCCGGGCAGAAATGCCACCTACTTCGATGGTTCTGTGCACCCTGATAATCTAAAGATGTTGATTGAGGTGAAATTTCCGGGGGATAAGCTTAGTGAAGATCAAGAAATAGATTACATCCAAATTGCGACCGAAGATCGCTTTGGTGTAATGCGCGTCGATGATAATCGCACTGAGGAGCAAAAACAGTATGATGAAGCGTGGCGAAAACATTATCAACCCGGTTCCCAACACTATAAAAACCCCATCCCACTGGCCCCGCTGCCGCCCGGTTCACCGCCTGATGATAAAGCTTTACCCATCCCTCCCGAAGAGGGAGTACCGGGTACCATTTCACAACCTCTAATAAAAAATTTGCCGCTTGTCAGTACCTCCCCGTGGTCTTTCTTACCGAGCTATGAAGACTGGGTTATCCTCGGACAGGAAGTAGCTGGCCTGACAGAACAGGGACTAGATTATATCCGTAATAGTACCCGCAAACTCCTTGCTCAGTTTGGAGCATGGCTCAATCAAGCCGGCAAGTGGGTGTGTGAAGAGATTATTGATCCGGTCACTCATCAAGTCAGCTACGCGTTTTCCTGGGTCAGTGAACAAACGGGGAAAATCGTGACCTGGACGGAGAGTGAGATAAAAGCCCAGTGGCAGATTGTACAAGAGGACTCAGATATCACCCTGGAAGAGCTAAAAAACATTAGCTGGATGCAGATATTAAAAGAGGTGGGTGAAGGCATGCTGGAAGTAGTGGTGATTGTTGCCGGTGTTGCCGTTGTTATCTTGGTCACCCTTGCCGTCGCTGCTGCGCTGATTGCACTGGTGGAAATTTTAGCTGCCGCCGCCGCAGTCAGCGCCGCAGCATTAGCAGCCGTCCTGGCAATATTGGCGAGTGTGACATTCGCCACCGCTTCATAATTAACGGAGAGAATATGGATACTTCAGATTACTTTACCCAGTTGAGATCACAACTGACCTCTTTTCTTTTTCTCAATGCCGATGAACTGACTGTTTCCCGCCTGGGTCTCTCGATTACCCTGTTTTTTAAACAGGGTTATACTCAGGAGAAAAAACAGCGCATTCTGGCTTGTTATCGTCGTTTTCGCGAAGAGTTCGGTACTCACTTGCGTTTTCATAGTCATTCATTAAAGGGGTTAAGCAAATATTCACCGGAAAATATTATTAAGATAGAGGAAGGTATTCTCGCCACGAAAAAAAACCAGCTCTGTGGTTGGGTTGTTAGTAATGCTAAAAATGAAAATGAGGCACCTAATTATCTGATGCGTTATCTGGATTCCCGAGAAATTGATGGTGACGATGGTAGCTCTTACCTGAGTCTGGTGCTGCCCTGGGATTATCTGAAAGAACAAGAGGGCATGACCCGATTTATGGCCTGGCTGGATTTTCTGTGTGAACAACTCGAACCGGACAGTGGGGACTGTGGTTATTGTCTGGTGCTGCCCAGAGATTACCATGACTACTTTCCCTTAGAATACCAGCTAGCGCAACGTTACCCTGCGTTGCAGGTTAATTCTGCGGTTCATACAGCAAAATTACAGTATGGACATTCCATCCGTGGCATTAACTGGATCACCCTGCTGTCCAAACGCTTTGTAAACCGACTGGGTGGGGAATTCTGGATACGCCATATGCTGGCCCGCCACCGCTACCCGGATGTGGTGATTACGCCTTACTCCGATGGTCTGATGATCCGGGCTGGTCAATACCCGGACTTAACACCGCTACCGGGCAGTGTCCCGGAGAGTTATTTTGCCATTAACCAACTGATACGCCCAATACGGGTGATACCTCGTGAAGGCCATTCATTGCACTTCTATGGTGAAGGTCATTTTAATTCAACTTCTACCCTAGCCTGGTATGCCCGTTATGACCGGGGACCGCTGCAAGTGACACCTTTGAGAAGTAACCATCCGGCACTGGTCAGCGGGATCTGGCAAACCGATAGTTTGCCGGGTCGGCAGTACTTCTTTGCTCAGGGTGCGATGGCTTTTGATGTTGAAGGCGCAGAGACGGGCACAACCGTATGGCATTTAATACGAGAAACGGAAAATATAACGGAGTAAATCATGCGAAGTGTAGTGGAAGGAAAAAAAATTATCCTTAAAGGTGATACCACAACGACCGGAGGCGATGTTTTAAATGGTTCTGGTTTGGTAAACCAGCAACTATCGGTTGCCTGTAAAGGTGATCCGGTGTTTTGTCCCGTTTGTAAACAAACCGGCGCTATTGCGGAAGGTTCTAACTTGTTCAATATACAAGGAATACCTGTTGCGCTGGAGGGACACCTTGTTAATTGTGGTTGCCCGACCGGAGCTTGTCGATTAAAGGTACGGTCATAAATATCAAATTCCAAAGCTCTTAATTAAAATACCCACAAAATCAGAGCAGGTTTTTAACTGTGATTAAAAAATTATTTTTTTAACTTATGATTTTGCAGGCTGTTTCAATGCACAAACAGGTAAAGTCACGTATGTCAGTGGAGTAAGAAAGAATTCTGATTTATTTATCACCCTGTTAAAGGAAATGAATCTCCAATATCACCGTGCAGAAAATATCACGTTGATTTTAGATAACGATGGTATTTATAAAAACCGGAAAGTGAGGGTATGGTTAAAGCAAAACGTTAACTAAATTACTTATTTGATAGTAATAATGTATTAATTATTTTGGTCCAGCTCAAATATCTGGATTGATTCGTGGAGGTTTCTTTTTTTATTGCTACTTTTAAAATCGTCACTGTATTTTTAGTACCTTAGTAAATGACGTTAATTATCATTCCATGCGGGGTAGCCGGGTTATCAATTCCCGATGATGAGGCTCAAGAGATACCATTGAGCATAGATATAAATCTATGCCGATACAATGGAGGTGACTATTTCTTCCAGGCCGGATTGCCATCTACAGATTTTACCCCCTCATTTAATGGATCTTTGGTTAGAGATGATTGGAGAACTTGGAATTGAACAGCCGTTTTTCTCTGGTTATTAATAGCATATCCCACCGTTTTCCGCCTTTTATGGTTGCATAAGTAGAGCGCTGCCGTTCTTGGGATCTTGATCGTTGATGAGAGGTTGAAAAGTTGAAATGCTATTTCTGACGGGCTGTTAACTGATGGAGTAACACTAAGCACAAACGTTGCCTTCTCTGTAACGAGGCTCTTAGCTAGAGGGGGATACTGTTTAAGTATTTATGGAGATTGGCGCATTATGTATAAAGATTGCCCACAGATTAGTGATGAAGAATTGTTGTCCATGCAGCAAAGAGATTTATGGTTCATTGACAATTATACCCCTGGCGATTCCAAATATAATATTTCTATGGCATTCCGTATTCACGGATCGTTTCAAATCGATGCTTTTCGCTATGCAGTCAACCGGCTCGTTTCCAGGAATGCCGCCTTGAGAAGCACTTTCGTTAATGTGAATGGCGAACCAAGGTTGGTCATTAACGAACACTTGCTACCAGAATTGGAAGTTTTCGATGCAACGACCTTGAACCGAGAAGCGCTTGAAGATGCAGTTCAGAACTTTCATTCCATCCCTTTTCAATTAGAAAAAGCGTCGTGTTTGCGTTTCGGTATCTACGTCGTTAGTGCGGAAGAATACGTTTTACATATGTGTGTTCACCATATTGTGTCGGATTTTACTTCACTGGGGCTAATGTTGGATCAACTTGAACGCTATTATCTGGCTGAACTTGGCGAAGATGACGATTCCTGGTTACCGCCCGCTGAGGATTTCAAGGATTATGTAGTCAAAGAACGAGAATATTACCAAAGTGAAAGGGCGGAGAAATCGAAAGCTTATTGGAGTGAATGTTTAAAACAGCCGCCGGCAGTGTTGCAATGGGATAGTTTTTGGCGCAAAGGCCCTAATGACAAGTCATCCATTCTGTTTAGTATTGGTGAAGAGACAACCAGAAAAATCAAACGGCTTGCTTCAGAAATACGTGGATCGATCTTTACGGTCATGTTAGCTGCATGGAGTGCTTACATTGCCAGAGAGACAAAGGCTGCCGATATCGCTATGGGGGTGACGGTGTCGATGCGTCACTCGGCTCATCAGCACATTATTGGCTGTTTGTTTAATATGTTGCCCATCCGTTTATCCGTCGAGCAGACATTTCACCACTTCCTATTGGCAGCGAAGGAGCGATTGTTATCGGCCCTTGATAATCGAAATTTTTGCCTCAGCCAAATGGCCGAACACTTGGCTGTAGAACAATATGCTGATCGTAACCCATTATTTCAGGCGGCGGTAAATATGTTAGGGCAGGTGGGGCAATCGCGTTGGGTGGCGCTGGAGATGGCTGACGATTCTGTTCAGGCATCATGGGCGGGACAGACTATTTCCCCATTCAGGGTTTGTCAGCAGGAAGGCTGGTTTGATATTGAACTGTTGTTTGTGGATGCCGGTTCCCACTTAAGATGTGAGTTTAAAGCGAATAAACATTTTTTCTCACATTTAGGCCTTCAGATATTTGCAGAGCGCTTCAAACAAGCGGTTGAAATGCTGATGGCAGATCCTAATGAAGAGATTAATACTTTGTTGGCGCCAAAATCAGAAGTTGCGGATAACCAACCCAAGTGCGATGTCAGAAAATGTTGAATGCAAGAGAAGAGTATTGAAGGAGAATAAGGGAACAAGATATTTGATAATACGATTGCCATCATTGGCGTAACTTGTCGATTACCGGTGGTGAATAGCTTAGATGTGTTATGGGAGAATCTTGTTGCTGGCCGATTCCTATTCTCGACCAGGTTATTTTTACCAGAGCGAATATCGTAAACGGCTCTCGCTTCCAACTTATCCATTTGAAAGAACGGCAATCTGAGCTGTAAAACCGGTAGAGATCGTCTTCATTTTGAGGAAAGTGAGGTTGATATGAGTAATATTGAAATTATTCAGAGAGAAATAATCTCTATTTTTGCAGAGACATTTTGTTTACCGAAACAAGAGATAAAACTGGAAATACCATTAGTTGAATTGGGGACGGAATTACCCCTATTATTCAAAGCATTGGAGTCCATCGACAAACGATTTGGTATAAAACTTTCAGTACGGCAATTTTTCGCAGAATTACAAACGGTTCGTCAACTCAGTGAATATATCTTGATAGCGGATAAAAACAATGTTGTGGAAGATAGCCATGCAGTAATACAGCCCCAACCTGTCTTGGCTGATAAAGAAAAAAGGCTTGATAAACCTGATACGCCAAATATTCCACCGGCTAAGCAAGAAAGCTTTTTTCAATGGATGTCGAGAAGTGCGCTACCGATTGAATCTGAGGAGAGAAAAAAATATCTGTCTTCATTCATACCTAAATATAACGAGCGAACGATTAAATCAAAAACGCATTCGGTAGCGGTACGTAAAAATATTGCCG
Organism: Photorhabdus aballayi; assembly: GCF_026153155.1. Taxonomy (NCBI): domain Bacteria; kingdom Pseudomonadati; phylum Pseudomonadota; class Gammaproteobacteria; order Enterobacterales; family Morganellaceae; genus Photorhabdus; species Photorhabdus aballayi. Next base: position 6,382 of record NZ_JAPFCD010000038.1, read on the forward strand.
ATAGCCGTTCTGGGATTGGCTTTAAACCTTCCATAAAAGAGCTACTTTATCCGATTGTCTGCACCAAGTTTGCCGGGCCTATCGTCCAGGATATTGATGGTAATGATTACATTGATATGACAATGGGGTTCGGTGTGCATCTGTTTGGTCATAGCCCACCCTTTGTAGTTAAAGCGCTTACTCAGCAAATAGACAACGGTTTTGGTTTGGGAGCCGGGCATGAGATAGGCTTAGAAGTGGCTGAACTTATCAAGGAGATTACTGGCATGGATCGCGTTGCTTTTGTCAATAGTGGAACGGAAGCCGTGATGAATGCGGTTCGGGCCGCGCGGGCGCTTACTCGTCGTAATCATATTGTGCTTTTTTCTAGCAGTTACCACGGGCATTGGGACGCCGTACTGGCGAGAGCCAGTGAATATGATGAAGCTAATACGACAAAACCTGTTTCAGTGGGCATACCTGAAAATATGGTTGCGGATGTTTCGGTGTTTGAGTTTGGTTCCAATGAAGCCATTGAGTTTCTCAAAACCAATAGCACCGATATCGCCGCGGTGTTGGTCGAGCCGGTACCAACTCGTGACCCAGGACTAAGCAATCCAGATTACTTGCGACGTTTGAGTCAAGTGACCAGAGAATTAGATATTCTGCTGATATTTGACGAAATTGTGACAGGTTTCAGAACCCATCCAGTGGGTATCCAAGGATTATTCGGCATTGAAGCGGATATTGTGACCTATGGCAAAACGATAGGTGGTGGAATGCCATTGGGCGTCATTACTGGTAGGAAAAATATGCTTGATTCGATTGACGGTGGAAACTGGAATTTCAACGATGATAGCTTCCCCGCAGCGGAGCCGACATTCTTTGGTGGGACCTATTTTCAACATCCGCTTTGCATGGCCGCTGCGAAGGCCACTTTGCTGGAGATCAAGAGGAGAGGACAATCTTTTACCAACGCATTGACTCGGCGTACTGAATGGTTTGTTTCACGTTTGAATCAACTGTTCTTAAGTCGCCGGGTTCCCATCGAAGTAAGATCGTTTTCCTCATTTTTTAGATTAATCCATCGCGACAACATGGATTTGCTTTACTACAACCTGTTGATGAGAGGAGTTTATATCTGGGAATGGCGTTGCTGGTTTATCTCTGATGCACATGATGACACGCATCTGGAAAAAGTTTATTTGGCATTTGTAGATAGCTTGGATGAACTTGAGGAAAACAACCTGCTTCCTCGATATAGCTAGATCAAACTGGCCTATTGTGAGCGATAACTTATTGAATTACCAAGCATCCTATCCTCTGGCTGTGCTGAATTCGGTGCTCTGAAACGACGGCTCATAGTCTGTTGGGTAAAGAAAATTAAGGAGAGCGTTATGTCGTTGGCAAATAAAAGCGTTTTCATCGGTGGGCCGATCCAATCCGCAATTTACGATGGCGGTTTTCATGAAGAGTTGAGAATGACCATCCAACTGGCGGTTAAGACGGTGGAGACACTGAATGGCAGGGTATTTTCGGCACATTTGACCGAGAAATTTGGCATTGATACACCCCATTATACGCCGGAGATGGTATCGAAACGGGATTTCCAATGGATGCAGCAGTGTGATTTTTTCATGCCTATTCTTCCTGTTCTTCAAGGTGATGAATTACTGCGTACTGACGGTACACATATTGAACTTGGTTGGGCTTCCGCCCTGAAACGGCCCGTCTTGTTGATCACTCAACTACCGATTGTGCGTGGTGGTAGTCATTTATTAAAGGGATTGGAGCATATTTGCAATTTGTCGAAATTGGATATTCAAGATTTTCGTCGAAATCCGGGGCAAATTGGTGAAATTTTCAGGAACTTTGCAGTTGGGTAACTATTGAGCGTCTTTTTAGGATATACCGCCTCTCTATTGAATTGAAAGGCGGGTTAATAGCAAGTTTGCTTGAATGGGTAATTTGTGGAGTTAGGATGAAAAATCAAGTTGTTGAATCATATGATGTTTTAGGTATGAAGATAAAAAATCCAATTATTGTTGGATCGGGTCTGCTTTCTGATCAAGCTAAAAATATTCGTCAGTTTATCGCTCATGGCGCGGGAGCTGTTGTGACGAAAACGATTTACCCGCGTTCAGAAAAATTGCATATAGAAAAGACCTATTTGTTCAGTACAGGGATGTTGAACAATACGACGTATTCGAAGAAAAGCGTTGATTATTGGTTAACACTTCTCCGCGAATTTAAGGAGGAACAGCTTCCGGTGATAGTTTCTATCCATGCTGAATCGCCTGAGGCGTTAGCTTCATTGGCTGTTCGTATCTCGGAAGTGACCGATGCTCCTTTGGAGTTAGGCATTTCATGCTTGCATGCGGACGACTTCACGGAAGATACACCTGAACGTGTATTCAACTACACCAAAGCGGTGAAGGAGCGAACGGATACCCCTTTTGCAGTCAAACTTTCGCTTGGCGATAATTTGTATGGGCGTGTTCAAGCTGCGGTAGAAGCGGGGGCTGATGCGATAACGTTGAGCGATACCATTTCGGGAATTGCATTCGATACAGAGAATGGCGAAGCGCTGCTTAATGGGGTTTGCGGATACTCTGGACCGGGGATCAAACCAATGGTGCTTGCTGCTATTTATAACCTGCGTAAGCGAGGGGTGACGATTCCAATACTTGGATCGGGAGGCGTACAGGATGGTAATGATGTTCATGAATACATGCTAGCAGGCGCAAATACAGTGCAAGTTTATACCGCCTTACATCGGCATATGTATAAAACATTGCAGCGCATTGTTCATGAATATACGCAAGTCATGACGTCAGAAAAAGTATGAGGAAAATGGATAACATCATGAATAATAATAAAATTAGAGAATTTGCGGAACTGACCAGTGAGCAGGTTTTATCCGCGGTTGAAGGTAAAACGTTGATATGGCCGATTGGCGGGATTGAGCAGCATGGGCCTCATCTGCCATTGAATGTGGATTCAGTGATCCCGGAAGCTTTCGCACGGGTGCTGGCGGAGGATATTAATGGCTTCACCTTGCCGGTACAGCCGGTGTCTGCCAGATCATTGCCGCAGAGTGGGGGTGGGCTTGAATTTCCTGGTACGATTTACCTGGATGGATCAACATTTACCGCTTATATCAACCGAACAATTAAGAGCTTGTGTTCATTACCCTTTAAACAACTGGTGATCATTAATGGTCATTTTGAAAATGAAGGTTTTATTTTCGAAGCGGTAGACGCATTACGGGCGGAGGGACATTTTAACGATCGTTCCGTTATCGTATTTAGCTGGTGGAGTTTGGTCTCTGAGGATTGGACTCGTGAACATTTAGTTGATTTTCCCGGTTGGCACGCTGAGCATGCAGGGTTAACAGAAACGAGTTTAATGTTGCATTTGCGTCCTGATTTAGTGAGAGCAGAGCGACCTGATCATGATAAACCGCCACGCGCTGGGATTTATCAAGTGCCGATTAAAAAAGAATTTTCAACGAGAGGCGTTCTTTCTAAAACATCCGGTTCAAGTGCGGAAATAGGCGAACTCATTTTCGAGCATGTCAGACAGCAAATATTGGAACTGATTACTGCGGATTAATCAGTCGTCATATCGCGGTGTTTTTTCGGTTTTGCCCTAGCTATAGGGAAAAGATTTATCGCTTTTATATTATACAAATGCGCCTTAAAACCTCGTCTTTCAGGGGAAGGTTAATAAGGCGCAGTTTTCTGTATACCCGCGTTGCTAATATTTGCTGCGACGACTTGTATAAAGTCATCATGACAATCAGAAAAAAACACGCCATGATTATCATTGAAGATCTACATGTGACCAATATGTTAAAGCTTAGATTTAAATATTAACGTTAGTGGATTGTAACTCAAATCTTAATCCAAGCGCTTTTACTATTTTCAAAATAGTTGTAAAAGTTGGATTTCCTTTTCCTGATAAGGCTTTATATAATCCTTCCCTGCTTATGCCCACTTCTTTTGCAAGCTGGCTCATATTTCTGGCTTTGGCAATATCTCCCAATGCAGATAATATTAGGGTTGGATTATCTTCTTTCATTACCTCCTCTAAATACAGTTGGATATCTTCTTCTGTTTTCAGGTGTTCCGCAATTTCATAGTTGCTGATTTCGATCCCTTTTTTCATAAATACCTCTCAATTTCTTTAATAATTTTCTTTGCTTGTTGTATATCTTTTGACTGTGTGCTTTTATCACCCCCACACAATAATATAATTAATTGTTCTCCATGTGAGGTAATGTAAATCCGATACCCTTTTCCCTCATCAATCCTTAATTCAGATATTCCTTCTCCGACTGGTTTTACATCACCGAAGTTACCAAACTGCAATCGCTTAATCCTGACCTGTATTTTTGCTTTTGCTCTGGTATCTTTCAATTTATCTATCCATTGGTTAAAAATACTTGTGCTTTTAATTTCCATTTTTATCCCCATCTATACTTTGATTATAGGTATAAAACACAGTTGTGTCAACTTTAGTTAACATTTTTATTTTTAAACAGCTTTCCGATTTTAAACTAATTATGCTCTTGTGTTTGTAGTATCAGATAGTCAGGAAGGGATCGTGATTTTAAAAGTGAAATGATATCTGGATAAATTATAAATAAAGAGAAATCTTACCCTAAGATTGGATATGTTTTATCTGTATGTGATAAAGCAGGTATTAATAAAAGCCATTTTTTATTTGTCAGTGTGGTTTTAAAATCGGGAAAAAAGTGGCAAGCGTATTATGAAAAAACAAGTGAAAAGTTTAATCATCAAACGTAACAAGAAGTAGTTAAGGTTCTTTTTCAGCGGATAAAAAATTCGATGCTATATTGGCATTGAAAGAGAAAAAATCAAGAAAAGCAGATTTTAAGTTTATTTTACATGGCTGTAAGAAATTTACGTAAAATCAGAGATAATCGTTAAAGAAAGCAGATGAACTTTTAGGTTAACCAGATTAACAGCATTAAAGATGGTTAAAGAAATATGCTTTTATTTTAATGCTAGTAATGCACCATTTACTCTCTGTTTTTTAAGGATAGAAAAGGAACATAGAATTATTAAAGTAAAAATGAAAAAAACAAGTATCAGTTTAATAAAAATAGGATTGTTAAATACGAAATGGAAAATAGAATTATTTACCTGTTACAGGCTTTATTTATCATCTTTTTAACATGGTTCAGCTTATCTTTTTACTTGCATTTTCACGTCTGGATAATTGCAAGCTGCTTTCTATCGGTGATTAGTTAGCTAAGGATTGAAAAAATAGGTGCTTCATTAATGCCAGATTTTAAAGAAATACAGAGTGGTTAAAAACGGCTGACTCTCTGTTATATTTAATACATTTATCGGCGATGTTATCCTCCGATTATTTTACCTTTATCTAACCTGATACAATTATTTAAAAGTGATAATACGAAGCTATTAAAGATTTTATATGACTAACAAGTGGGTGTTAAAATTATTTTTCATTATTATTTTACGAATAAAACTATAAAAATGACGTAATAAAAAATAGGTAAAACGGTTGTGTGTTACCAGCGTTCTCAATTGCGGCGCAGCATTTCAGTGAATGCCATTTTCATTATGAACTGTGACTGATTTTTTGCTCAGGCACACCGAGGTGCCTGTCACAATTTCACGTTCACTGTTCTGAAAACTCACGACATCATTTAGGTGAAATCCTTCATGCTTTGTATTATTCGCTGCCGTTGTAACATATTTATGCAACTGGAAAAGCAATCATATAGCTTCATGGTAATTGAATTTTTCAGACCCTCTAAAAGACACCGGGATAAGCACCCCCGTCGATAAGAATATTTTGTCCTGTTATATAACCGGCATGGGTACTACATAAAAATGCACAGTAGGCTCCAAATTCTTCTGGAATTCCGAATCTTCCTGCGGGAATTTTCTGGCTACGTTGCATTGCCATATTTTCCGGTGAATCACCACATCTTAATGCTTTTTGTTTAAATGTTTGTCTCAGGCGCTGCGTCTCAAATGCTCCGGGTAATAGATTGTTTATAGTGACATTATTTCTCATTAATAAATGAGATTTTGCCAAACCACTAACGAAAGTTGTTAGCCCTCCTCGTGCTCCATTTGATAATCCCAACTCATTTTGAGGTGCTTTAACTGTACCAGAAGTAATATTGATGATGCGCCCAAAACTACGGTCAGCCATTTTATTGATCACTGCTTGGATCAGGGTTATTGGTGTAAGCATATTGGTGTTAATTGCCTGATACCATATATCATGACTCCATTCAGAAAAATGACCTGTTGGCGGCCCTCCTGCATTTGTGATCAGGATATCCACCATAGGTGAAGCTGTTAATACTGCCTTTTGTGTCTCCGGTTGAGTTATATCACCCGATATCCATCTTATCGACACGGCTGAATTTATCTCTTGCAACTGTAGCGCTGCCATTTCCAATTGTTCAGTTCGTCGTGCATTAATAACAACATTTACACCTTCTGCAACTAACGCCGCTGCGCAAGCAAAGCCCAGACCCTCGCTGGCTGCACATATAACAGCCCAACGCCCCGTTATTTTAAGATCCATATTCTCTCCATATATGTTCTACAAATGTCAGTTTTCTGTTTCAGACACCCAGTACTGGGTACAAACTATTAAAATGAAACAAATCAGAGCAAGAGCAAAAAGTCCCCACATCAAGCCAGTCGCAGTCGTTGTATGACCACTGGAGAAAAACCATAATACAATAGCTGCCCCGGCCATTTTGAGCGCCCCTTGTAAAGCGCTACCCGTTCCTGATAGTTCAGGATGACCATGTAAACTTATCCCGAGTAATAAAGGGGAAGATAGCCCACACCCCAACCCTATCGCAAAACTATAAATAATGATGAAGCCAATTGATAATATCTGAGTGAGGTGAATAAAAATGAGCGCTATCACTGTGAATGACAGTAATAATGGCAAAGATATTTTAAGAATATGTTCAGGTGGAGCGTGTGATAATCCTTTTTTTGTTAACAATGAACCTATTACAATTCCAGCAGAATAGATTATAAATAGATATCCGTTCTGTGATGATGATAACCCAAATTGGGTCTGGAATACGAAAGGACTAGCAGTAAAATAACCAATCGTAATGGCAAATAAGACAGCAGAGACAACACTGTATACAACAAAATTAACATCTGATAATAAAATTCGAAAACCAGCCAGTCTACCATTGCTATTTGGTCTCATCGGAGATGTTTCCGGCAGTGTCATTTTGACAAAAATCGCGCCTAACAACATCATGATGGCTAGCGCGATAAAATTAAATTTCCACGGCAGATACTCAGTGATATAGCCTCCAATAATAGGGGCAAAAGCAGGAGAAACTTGTGATGCCATAGAAAAAATTGCCAGTGATTTTGATAATTCCGTTTTATCCCTAAAAGTATCACTGAGAATTGCTCTGCTAATAACTGGGCATCCACCTGCGCCAATGCCCGTCAGTAGTCTGAATAATGAGAGTGTGTGAAATGATTCTGCGGTAGAAGTTAGATAGTTACCAACAGCAGAAAATAATAAGGAAAATATGATTACAGGAATACGCCCGTATTTATCAGAAAGTGGGCCATAAAAAATCTGAGATACTGCAAAACCAAGGAGATAATAAACAACCAAGCTCTGTGCCTGATTGTCTGTTATTGAGAGCGCCATTTTTATAATGGGAAGTGCTGGATTATAGAGGTCGATAGAAAACAATCCGAGTACTAAGATAACGCACGAGTTGATGATAATTAGTTTTGATTTCATGCCATTGCTCCTTTCATACAAGAGGGAGTGTTTTTATGCGTCCGTTGTATTCCTTATTTGGCGTAGCGTGTTGGCTATCACATTTGATTTCAATCAAAAAAGGGGTGTTTTGCTGCATAATCCCGACTAGGCACTCCTGTAATTGTTCAGGAGAATTCACGCAAAAGCTATTTACCCCTAATCCCTTAGCCAGTTGACACCAATCATAATTAGGAATTTTCGTTAGATCTGCTCTGTTATCTTTATTATTAAAGTAGCTTGCGGCATAAGAAGCATTGTTGAAGACAATAAAAAGTATATTACGATGGTATTTTGATGCAGTGGATAATTCCATTCCCTGCATTAACATACAACCATCACCTGTGATCACCATACATTTCCTGTCTGGTGCTGCGAAGCTAGCGCCTATTCCGGCAGGAATACTCCAGCCCATAGGCCCGAGTGTCGTAGCGGATAAGTATGCTTCAGGTCTGCGGGCGACCCAATAATGACCAAAGAATGAACGATGCGCACCAGAGTCTACACTGACAATTCCATTTTCTGGAAAATGTTCTTGGAGAATATTGATATAGGATGCGGGGTGTCTTTTTGCATCACCTGTTGCACTAAAATCAATAGGAAAATATTTGGGAACGGTACTGAGGTCTTTTACCCATTTTTCCCGTGTTAGGCATCCAGCTATGAGCGTGTTATGGTAGTACTCGCCAAGAGTCTCTAGAAAAGCACTACTATTTGCAGTAATTCCACAAGTAATATCAAGGTATTTACCAAGATATTCAGGATTTGTATCAACCTGAATAGTTCTACCAGAAAGTTGCAATTCTGGAGACCAGAGCATTGTACTCCATTGGGTTGTATCTACCCCCAATAAAATAATGCCCTCCAATCCCGGATCTTTAAATGCTTCAATAGCTCTGGGACTACCTGAATAACCATAAATACCGAGCGACAGAGGATGATCCTCTGGAAATATCCCCTTACCACTAAGTGTTGTTGCTACTGGAAAATGATACTTTTCTGCAAATGCTAACAACATATCAGCAGTTTCAGATGTTTTACTACGTAACCCCGCGAGAATAATGCAATTATGATTTTTATTTATGAATTGTTCAAGTTTAGGTGAGCATATTTTATTAATATCTACTGGGCGATTTTTCCAGGAATCAGAAACAGTTGAACTAATATCGGGGCGGCTTCCATCATATTCATTCAAAATTTCCTTACTTACTCCCAGATACACTGGACCTCTTTCAACTCCTTTCATTGCCCTGAGTGATTCTCTCAGAAACCGACTGATTGATTGACCCGCTTTAGCTTCAAATGTTGCGCGAGTTACTGGAGAAAAAATCACTTGTTGATTAATCCCAGATTGGGTACTGTCCTGTAAAACATTGTGCATTTCCATTGTTGATGAAATTTGTCCAGCTAAAAGTAAAACAGGGAAATTATCTGTATAGGCAGAAGCTATACCTGTCAGAGTATTCGTAACACCGGGACCACCAATGACCAGACATATACCAAAATTGTCAGAGACACGGGCATATCCTTCTGCCATATAAGCGGCCCCCGTTTCACAGGCGGTAACTACTGGGGCAGGAAAAACATCTAATACTGAATCATTATCTTTCGGGTAACATTTCATGAATGCATTTATGAGTTTGCCTGGCACCATGAAGAGATGAGACGCACCTAGCTGGCGTAGTTGCCTCAATATATAAGATGCTCCACTTTCTTTCTGCTTATAATCTAAATATGTCATAGTTCATAGCCCTATAAAGTGTATATTTTGTGTTTTCATTATTTTTAATGAATCTTGATGAAATGAGTCCGGGTATCGAACATTAGGCATATCTGTAAAATAAGGTTTCGGACTTTTGGGTAAATAATCGGAAACATGCATACTATGTTGTGCACGATCCCGAAGATATTGTAGGTATAGTTCATTATGTTGCTCTGATGCAGAAACTGTCCACTGTAACGCTAATTTTGTGTTGTCAGGCACTTTATCAGGATAAGTACTTCTGTGAGTTATTCTATTATCCCAAAGAACAAGATCACCAGCCTTACTCATGATCACTTTTTCGTATGCTTGCGGAGTATTTAGCATATTCTTCACAGTGGTTTGATTCAGTCGATGAGAAAAAGGGATTAATGTTATTCCTCCTCCATAATCAGGATCATTATCCTGCAAATATATATACCCGTCATCTTTCAAGTTGCCTCTTTGTTGGCTGCACTCACTCACCCCGGTCACATAGTTATCTATGCTCCCGGGGATTCGCTCCTTTGCCGTCGCGATGCATCTTGAAATCCATTGGGTATAGCACATTGCATAAATTGCAATGGTGCATCTGGATTGATTACCTCATTCGATAAAAAATACGCATCATTGTGCCAAGGAATATAAACACTTTCCCTAATAGTAAAATTAGGAAATAAAGCAAAAGATTTTCCAAAAATTTCTTTGATAACTGTGATTGATTTATCATTCAAAATAGCATGAAATACTTCAGTGTTTTTTAATATATCTGTTGGTAAAAGAGTAGAAAGATTATTTATTTTGGATGTTTTTTTATAAAAAGACCTGATAATTTCAATTTCTTCTTTTCCTATTGCTTCAGGTATTACAACATAACCCATTTCGTGCATTTTTTTCTTGATATTCATATTTATAACTCTATCTAAATTAATAAACTGATTCTGATTGGAAAATTATTTCTTCGAACGTAATACCAAGTTGCTCAAACTCTTTAAAGAAAGAAGGGAATGAACAATGAACATCTTCATAACCATCAATAAAATTGGCTTGTTGGCAACGTAATGATGCTACAAATAAGGACATAAAAATACGATGATCCCCCCAACTGGAAAGCCTGCAATTTCCTGAATAGGATGGTGCTCCATGAATTTCAAAACCATCATAAACACCATTTATAATCAAAGGCCGAATGTTGACACCCAACTTTTGTAATTCTTGTACCATTGCTTTTATTCTTGGTGATTTGTGAAGGCGGGTAATAGATCCTCCAGTAACTCTGAAACAACCATCGACATACATTCCTATTGAAGCCAGCGTAGGTACAATATTAGGGCAATTACTAACATCAAACTCATAACATCCAGTTAATGAACCTTTTCTATTAATCAACCTGATTTCATTTTCCTGATCATTTCTAATAACATTCAATCCCATTTCTTCAACAAATGTCAGAATAGCCTGCTCACCTTGCAAGCTTTTGCTGTTGATATTTTTTAGTTTAAGGTCACATGGAAATAAAGTTGCGGCGGCAACCAAGTAAGAACACGAAGTATAATCACCGGTTATTGTATATTCAGCAGGATTATATTCACCAGGAAATACCGTAATTTTGGAAAAATTTTCATTATGCTGGAATTTGATGCCAGCTATAGTGAGAATCTCTAGTGTTTGCTGAATATATGATAATGATAAGATCTCTCCTTTGATTTTTATTGTAGTACTTTTTTTAGCAAGGGGAGCTGTGAAAAGAATTGCTGTAATAAATTGAGAACTAATATTTCCTTCGATTTCACATTCACCGCCAATATACCCTCCCCAATTTATAAAAGGTGCTTTTCCGTTCATATGAACACTGGAGATATTTCCCCCTAAATCAGCAAGTGCATTCAATAAAGGTTTCATGACACGTGTTCTGAGAGTAGCATCACCAGAAATTACAGATGGTGTATCGCTATGACAAGCTAAAGCAGTTATTACACGAAAGACTAATCCCGAACCGATAGCATCAATAACATTATTATTAGGTATAATTTTCCCACCAGTGCCATATATAATTAATCGACTAGGCTCTTCAATAATTTTTGCTCCAATACTACGGCATGCCTCCTTCATTGTGGCTGTTTCTGAACAACGCAAATCATTATTTATAATTGATTTTCCATCAGACAAACTGGCAGCTAAAATCGCGCGTTGGGTTTCTGGTTTCGATGACGGTATATAGGCAGAATGAAGTATATAGCTAGATGGACTAACTGCTAGGTATTTTACTAAAGACATAAGCTTTCCTTTTATTTTTTACTAATATACCCGTTATCTTTCAAGTTGCCTCTTTGTTGGCTGCACTCACTCACCCCGGTCACATAGTTATCTATGCTCCCGGGGATTCGCTCCCTTGCCGTCGCGATGCATCTTGAAATCCATTGGGTATATAATAAGTAAATAACTCTTTGATTTAATGATTTCATGATTCACATTTATGTGAAATTCAATAACAAACCTGTTTATAGATTTCTACCAGTTTGTTTTTTATAGCATTATTGCGTTTATCACTTATTTATTATTATGTAAATTTTAATAATTCTATTTAATAACTATTAAGTCATTCTTATATGATATTTAGTAAAATATATTTTTTCCAATTTCTTTTAGTTATCGGGTGATAACTATCTTTTATCAGCAAGTAAATTATTTAATTTAATTTAACATACAAAAAACATCAAAATTTATAAAATGTAGTTAACTAACATATATATAGAATTAATTTTAATTAAAATTTATATTCATATAAACCATTCAGAATAAGGATAATATAAATATATTTTTATTATTACGATTGAATACTATCTTTGTATCCAGTGCAAAAGTCCTCGAAAATCATAAGTCAGGACTATTCATCGTTCCAAATGATTATCAGAGTGTACAGAGAGAGTCCTCGGCCTTTACCCAGATATTTTCTGGAGTAACGAGACTGGAGGGTACTGTCCGTTGTAGAGAATTTTTGCCCATTGGCATCAGCCAATATCTTATTATCGATGAGATCTCATCCGAAATTACCTTCCCGCCTTATTTTGGCGGGAGTGCTCTTTCTAAGGAAAAAATGGCGATATTCAGTTCACTTTGGGAATACTGTTTATTGTTTTCTGCTATTGTCTTCCGCTATTGCTTATCATAACGAAACTCAGGTGAGAGTTTACTTATCCCAAGCCCATTAATTTTTTTAACCTTAATTTGTACGGGTATCCGTTCTTTCATGGCTTCAATGTGGCTGATAACACCAATGGTTTTACCGGAAGCGTTTAAATGATCCAGCGCGTCAAGAGCAATATCAAGGGTTTCTTGATCAAGTGTGCCAAAGCCTTCATCTAGGAATAATGAATCAATACTGGTTTTATTGCTGACTAAATCAGATAGCGCTAAAGCCAAGGCAAGGCTGACCAGAAAACTTTCACCACCAGAAAGCGTTTTGGTATCACGAATAGCATCGGCTTGCCAGGTATCAACCACTTGCAGCTCAAGACCATCACTGTTTTTACGTTGCAAATCGTAGCGTCCGTGCAATTTTTTCAGCCGTTGATTGGCGAGATGAACCAAATGATCCAAGGTTAATCCTTGAGCAAAGCGACGGAATTTAGCGCCATCAGCCGAACCGATCAGGTTATTAAGATAACTCCAGTCATCATAATTTTGTCGGCAATGGCTGATCTCTTCCAATAAGGATTTTTGCTGTTGACGGCGTATTGCATCATTACCAAGTAGGTTTTTCAGTTCTCCTTGTTGTAAGGTGTTTCTTTTTAGCTCATCAATGAGGCTTTCCAACTGTTTAGTCAGTTGGAATTTTGTATATTGATCAAGTAACTCAGGACGATTTTTACGGTGTTGTTGCAGGGCTTCCGATGCTTTCTGGCATAGGACGTTGGCTTGTATCTGCTGTTGTTCAAGCTGTTCTTTCAGTTGTCGTAATTCCTTACGTTGCTCTGGTGATAACAGTGCCGCTTCAAGGGTATGCTGATCGGTAAAGGGGCTTTTTGCTAACGCAACATTGAAGTTTTGTTCTGCTTGCTGTTTTTGTTGTTCAGATTGGTGACAGTTTTTTTCTGTCTCATAAACGGCGCCGGTTAGTTGATTGATGCTGGATTGCGCTTGTTGCAGATGTGACAGTGACTGTTCGTATATTTCCTCCAGCTTTTGAGATTGTTGTTGTAATGCCTGAGTGATTTCCGTAACAGATTGTTCACCAAATAGTTGTTGGCGCTGTTGTTGTGTCTCTGTGAGTTGCTGTGCCTGTTGTTGTACTGTTTGATTAAGCCCATTTAAGCGGGATACATATTCTTCTTTCTGTTTATGCAATGATTCAATCTGATTTTGGATAACCGCTTCTTCTTTTTGGATCTGTTGCCAATTTTCATGGCAGTTTTGATATACCTGCCACTCTTTTCTACGTTGTTGTAGCCAGTTTTCACTTTCATTCAGCATTGGCAGTGATAAATCATATTGCTGTAATTCTGACGTCATTTTTTCGATGACATCCGTTAGTTTACGCTGCTGCTGTTGTATCTCTGGTTGCAGTTCAGATAAGTGTTTTTTCTGTGTATTGTATTGATGTTTACTAAGTTCAATATTTTTCTCAATTTCTTTAATGTGTTCTTGATGAGCGGCCAGTGTTTTTTCTGTTTTCTGGTACGTTTTTTCTGTTAGTTCAAGTTCGGTTAATTGAGTCTGGCAAAGCTGATAAGCAGATTGGTTTTGTTGCACAAATAGTTCAAGGGCAGGTTTATCCGAAAGAGAAATTTCAATCTGTAACATTGCGCAGGTTTCCTGCCATTGTTGAATTAATATATTCAATCGTGGCTCAGCATCAGCAATTTCTTGCAAAATATGGTCGTGTTGTTGCTGTTGGAACTCTTTTTTATTAACCAATGATATTTTGGTGGCTTGTAATTCATCGAATTGCAGACGTAAATCTTTTAACCGTTGTTCTGATTTTGGCAGTTCAATATTTTGATAAGCCTGAATTGCAGGATGATGTTCAGAACCGCACAGTGGGCAAGGGGAGCCTTCCTTGAGTTGTGCCCGTTCTTTTTCCAGGCTGACAATCTTTTGTTCTAACTGAATACGTTGAGTAAGATCGGCTAAATGTTGCTGTTTGTCTGAGAGTTGTTTATCAATGGATTCAATTTGAGCAGGAAGTTCCTTTAATAATTTTTCCGGTTGTTGTAAGCGAATATGATGACTGGTAATAGCGGCTTGTAATTGTAATATTTGCGGCGACAGGATTTCCAGTTTATGTTGCAGTGGTAGCTGTTCCTGATATTGAGTTAATTGTTTTTTTAATTTCTCCGGCGAATATTGCTTTTGCAGAGTAAAAAATTGTTGTTTAGCCTGCTTAAATGCCAGTTCCAGCGGTTGGTTATTTTCAATCTGTTGTTTTAAGTCTTCTCCTTGTTTGTTCAGATTATTGTTAAGTTGCGCGATTTCAGTGGTGAGCTCGCCAACTTTTTGCATTTGGTGATCAATTTGTTGTTGCTGTTCTTGCCGCCAAGAGAATTGGTGTTGCCAAAAAGCCAGTTTTTCACCGAAATATTGATGATAAGGTTGTTGTTCGAAATAGTTTTCCAGTTGTTTTCTTTGATTGGTGAATGATAGGGCGCGCTGGTTTGCTGTGTCATATTGCTGACAACGGTTTTCAAGTGTGGTTTTCTGTTCGCTGATTTGTTGCTGAGTAAGATTAAGCTCTTTAGTCTGCACTGCAATTTGATGATCTAATGGAATCACCTGTTCTGTTATCAGCTTTTCTTGTTGTTGCCGGTGTTGTTGATGCTTTGCTCTGGCAGAGTCTGCATGAGTCACGTTTTGCTGTATCGGCGTGAGCGTCTGTTGTTGTTGGTGAAGTTGCTGATGCATCTCTGCCAACTGTTTGCTGATTCTCTGATGTTCATATTGCGTTCGGTTTTTATCATCCAGCAATGGGCGCAGTGTTTCTGCGGGTTCACTGCTAGCCAGTTTTTGCAGTTGCGGTTCTGCATGAGTCAGCGCTTTTTCTGCCTGCTGTAAGGCAGTGTTGTTTTCAGTAACAAGTTGCTCAAGTTCTTCCTCACGTGTCAGCCATTGTGCCGAATGTTGCAATGTTTTTATCTGCTGGTTGAGTTGTGATTCCGCATGGGTGAGTTGTTGCTGTTGTTCCAGATATTGTTGATGCTGCTCTGCTGTTAGCAAATCAATGGCGGATGCTTTGGCTTGCAGAATATCCAGCTCTGACTGTGCTTGTTTATGTTGTTGGTAAATTTGTTGGGATAAAATGCCGTAAATTTCAGTGCCGGTTAACTCTTCCAATAAATCAGCCCGTTCGTTTGGCTGAGCATTAAGGAAAGCAGCGAAATCTCCTTGGGATAGCAATATGGATTTGGTGAAACGGCCGTAATCTAATCCAGTAATTTCAATGATTTTCTCTTTTTTATCTTGGATTTTATCGGCCAGAATTTTACCACTGCGGCTAAGAGCGAGTTCCACTTTAGGGGCTTGCAGATTGCCATTCGGTTGATTACGCGCTCGCCGTTGGCTCCAGAAAGCACGGTAAGCGACACCTTTCACTTCAAACTCAACTTCGGCTAGTGATTCTGAGGTGTGTCGGGTCATTAACTCATTTTGTGAGGTAGAAATCGTCAAGCGTGGTGTTTCGTGATAAAGCGCAAGGCAAATAGCATCCAATAAGGTCGTTTTACCCGCACCGGTAGGGCCGGTTATGGCGAACAGGCCATTACTGGCAAACGGCTCTGCTGTGAAGTCAATTTTCCATTCACCTTGTAATGAATTAATGTTTTTTAGCCGTAGACTCAAAATCTTCATGCCTGTTCCTCCTTGTTTTTAGCCTGATAGATATCGTTCAGTGTTTGTTCGAAAAGAGTGGTCAGACGTTTTTTATGCTCTTCATCTTCGAGTGACGATTGTGCAAGCCGTCGGGCAAAAACCTCATTTACGCTAAGTTCTGTCAGCGTTTCTCTGTTTTCTTGTGCGAGCCTGTTTTGCTGCTGCGTTTTACTACGTCGTAGCAGAATGACTTCCACAGGAAGTTCTGCAACCATTGATTGAACCCTTTTCTGGATATCATGGAGGTAATCTTGGGTGGCAACTTCAATATCCAACCAGACGGGTTGCTCTCCTTGGTAGTTATTAAAAGTTTGTAACTGTTGTTCAATTTGTTGCAGGTTGCCCTTGATAAGTTGCATAGGCTGGTATTGCGGAATGGGTAAAAGCTTAATAGATGCCAGTTTATCCTGGGTAAATTCCACCAAACAGACGCTTTTTTCTTGCCCGATTTCATCGAAACTAAGAGGAATAGGGGAGCCGCTGTAGCGAATATGTTCAGATTTAGCCACTATTTGTGGCCGGTGAATATGCCCAAGCGCAATATAGTCTACTGGCGGGAAAGCTTGCGCCGGGAAGGCATCCAATGTACCAATATAAATATCCCGCACTGAATCTGTAACCGTGGCGCCAATGGTCGTCAGATGCCCGGTCGCAATAATAGGTAAGGGCAAATTCAAGTCATCACGTAATTTACACGCTTGCTGATAGAGTCGATGATAATGTTCTGCAATGGCTTCTTGTAATACGAGTTGTTTCTGTTCTCCTGACTGACCGGCCAGGCTGATCGTAATATCCCTTGGCCGCAGAAAAGGGATTGCACAAAGAATTGCACCGGTATTGCCTTGTTTGGTGGTGAGTACTTTTATCTGTTTTTGTGGATCTTTTTCTGCGTGAGCAATAACGGCAGTATTCAGGCAGGAAAGGAGCTCTTTTGATTCATTTAATGTCGCTACTGAATCATGGTTGCCGCCAAGGATAATTAACTGGCAACCGGTCGGTTGTAGCTCAACGACAAAGCGATTATATAGCTCACGGGCGTAACTAGGCGGTGAGCCGGTATCAAATACATCTCCGGCAACAATTAGTGCATCGACCTGATAATGTTCAACCTGTTTAATCAGCCAGCGCAGAAAATGTTGATGTTCGGCAGCCCGGCTTTTTGTAAAAAAATATTGGCCAAGATGCCAGTCCGAAGTGTGAATAATACGCATAGTTTCGCCGTCATTGGTTAAAGTGAAGCATGATTATAATCGCTGTATTCTCGATGTCGCTTTTAAATCTGATTTCGTGAATATATCTTCGAACGGCTTCGCATTCATTATGAAATATGACAATTGTTGAGTTAATTATTGCGAAATAGATTGCAGATGGAGGATAACCAAGGCAGGATTTCATAAATTTGTCATAAAACTGACGCATAATGCTTTTTCAAACTGAGTAGCGTTTATCTCAATATATTAACGGGATTAATCATGGCAAGACGCATTCTGGTAGTTGAAGATGAAGCTCCGATTCGTGAGATGGTCTGTTTTGTTCTGGAAAAAAATGGGTATCAGCCGGTAGAAGCAGAGGATTATGATTCTGCGTTGGCATGTTTATCTGAGCCATATCCTGATTTAGTATTATTGGATTGGATGCTTCCCGGCGGTTCTGGTTTGCAGATAATTAAACAGATGAAACGGAATAGTAATATCCGTGATATTCCGGTGATGATGCTAACTGCCCGCGGTGAAGAGGAAGATCGGGTGCGTGGCCTTGAAGTTGGGGCAGATGACTATATTACCAAGCCTTTCTCTCCTAAAGAGCTGGTTGCCAGAGTTAAAGCGGTATTGCGGCGTATTTCGCCGATGGTCATGGAAGATATTATCGAAATGAATGGCTTGGTTTT
Organism: Photorhabdus aballayi; assembly: GCF_026153155.1. Classification (NCBI taxonomy): domain Bacteria; kingdom Pseudomonadati; phylum Pseudomonadota; class Gammaproteobacteria; order Enterobacterales; family Morganellaceae; genus Photorhabdus; species Photorhabdus aballayi. The sequence goes on from NZ_JAPFCD010000038.1 coordinate 24,678, forward strand.
GGATTCAACGTCCCATCGAGTGACCAGCCAGGATAAAGCGCTGGATATGGGGCCGACGGAATTTAAATTACTGCACTTCTTTATGACTCACCCTGAACGGGTCTATAGCCGTGAACAGTTGCTTAATTATGTTTGGGGAGCAAATGTTTATGTTGAAGATAGAACTGTTGATGTCCATATTCGCCGTTTACGTAAAGTATTAGAGATTGGCGGCCATGATAAAATGGTGCAGACCGTTCGTGGTACGGGTTATCGTTTTTCTACCCGTTACTAAATCCACGCACCGGAGAATCTAATGTGTTAGAACGTTTATCTTGGAAGAAACTGGTTTCAGAACTGTTTCTCTTTTGTTTACCTGCGTTAATTTTGTCGATATTTATTGGTCATTTATCCTGGTGTTTATTTGTTTCGGTATTGTTGGTGTTGATATGGCATGGTTATAACTTGCTGAAACTTTCGAATTGGTTATGGTTGGATCGCAGTATGTTGCCGCCGTCGGGGAGAGGAGGGTGGGAGCCTATTTTTTATGGTATTCACCAGATGCAGCAACGGAATCGAAAGCGGCGTCGTGAGTTGGCGCTGTTGATCAAACGGTTTCGTAGCGGGGCGGAATCATTGCCTGATGCCATTGTAATGATGACGACGGAAGGTAATATTTTTTGGTGCAACCGTTTGGCGCAACATTTACTCGGTTTTCGTTGGCCTGAAGACAATGGGCAGCACATTTTCAATTTACTTCGCTACCCTGATTTTAGCCGATATATTCTTTCCAGAGATTTTTCACGTCCTTTATCCATTGAGTTAAATAATGGTTTCACTGTTGAGTTTCGGGTGATGCCTTATTCTGAGGGCCAGTTCTTAATGGTTGCCAGAGATGTGACTCAGAAACGAACACTGGAAAATGCCCGTCGTGATTTTTTTGCCAATGTCAGTCATGAAATGCGTACCCCTTTAACTGTCTTGCAGGGTTATTTGGAAATGATGCAGGATAATCCGCTAAATAAGAAAGCGTTGAATACGATGCAGGAGCAAACCCGAAGGCTGGACAGTTTGGTGAAGCAATTGTTGCAACTGTCTAAAATTGAAGTCGCTCCCCAGATTGATATGAATGAAGTGGTTGATGTGCCTTTGATGCTTAAAGTATTGCGTCAGGAAGCCACAGCGCTGGGTAATGAATGTTATAAGATTAATTTTGATATTGGTGAAGGACTTAAAGTGTTCGGCAATGAAGAGCAGCTTCGCAGCGCAATGTCGAATTTGGTTTATAACGCAGTTAACCATACCCCTAAAGGGACTCAAATTGATGTCAGTTGGAAAAAGAATTCCCACGGTGCTGAGTTTACCGTGAAAGATAATGGGCAAGGTATCAGCGCTGAACATCTACCTCGTTTGACCGAACGTTTTTATCGGGTAGATAAAGCGCGTTCCAGACAAACGGGAGGAAGTGGTCTTGGTCTTGCGATTGTTAAACATGCCTTACATCATCACCATTCTCATCTTAAAATTTCCAGCGAAGTAGGGAAAGGGACGATCTTTAGTTTTACTCTACCGACAGGATTGATTGTACCTGTCAAAATAACCAGCAAGAGAGATAGGAATAGTTTGATTAACAGTAATAATTAATCTTTGCAATTGATTATTATTTTTTCAGGTTAAAAAAAACGCAAATCATATAGTGTTTATTCAATGATAGCTAACAGCAATCACTAGTTTTGAAAAAGAGTACGGCATATACTTCTGCATTCTGGTTTATCTATTGCCTTCTGGCACTATAAAAGTTTTACTTGTGGGCAGTTGTTGGCGATTCTATCTATAATAACCACTATAAATCTGTCTTCAACAGATACCTGGTGAATATTATTTTGATAATAAATCGTTAAATTAGGGTTCAATATTGTCAATATGGGCTTAGCTATTGACAGTATTTATATTATTCAGGCCATAAATATGGTAACAAAATATTAATAATCATTATGACACATCGTTTATCATCTAAGGATATTTGGGCATTAGGGTTTATGACTTTTGCTCTGTTTGTGGGGGCGGGAAATATTATTTTTCCCCCGATGGTGGGGTTACAATCAGGTGAATACGTTTGGTTAGCCGCTCTAGGCTTTCTAACGACAGCGGTTGGTTTACCCGTCATTACAATCATCGCATTGGCAAAAGTTGGCGGTGGTATTGAAGAGCTGAGTTCACCTATTGGTAGAGTTGCTGGTTTGCTGCTGGCGACAGTTTGTTATTTGGCTGTTGGTCCTTTATTCGCTATCCCTCGGACTGCGACGGTCTCTTTTGAAGTCGGCATTGCTCCGCTTACCAGTACCGGTGAGTTACCCCTGTTTATCTACAGTCTTATTTATTTTGTGCTGGTAATTGCTGTTTCCCTTTACCCTGGTCGTTTGCTTGATACTGTCGGGCATGTGTTAGCACCCATCAAGATGTTGGCGTTAGGTATACTTGGTGTTGCTGCTTTACTTTGGCCAGCCGGTAGTTCAATTCCCGCGATTGATATTTATCAGCAAATTCCATTCTCCAGTGGTTTCGTCAATGGTTATTTGACGATGGATACGCTGGGAGCGATGGTGTTTGGGATTGTTATTGTTAACGCTGCACGTTCAAGAGGCGTTGCCTCATCTTCATTATTAACTCGTTATGCAATGTGGGCAGGTTTTATTGCTGGCTTTGGTCTGATACTGGTTTATCTTTCCCTGTTTAAGTTGGGAGCTGGTAGTGGAGAGTTAGTGCCTCATGCAGAAAATGGCGCGGTTATTTTGCATGCCTATGTTCATCATACTTTTGGTGGCGTTGGCAGTATTTTCCTGGCTGTGCTGATTTTTGTCGCCTGTATGGTGACTGCGGTTGGATTAACCTGTGCATGTGCTGAGTTTTTCAGCCGCTATTTGCCCCTGTCTTATCGTTCGCTGGTTTTGATCCTTGGAGGGTTCTCCATGTTGACTTCTAACCTTGGTTTGAGTCATTTGATTAAGATTTCTATACCGGTACTGACAGCTATTTATCCACCTTGTATCGTTCTGATTGTGTTGAGTTTTACGCTGTGCTGGTGGCACAATTTCACCCGTATTTTGGCTCCAGTAATGTTAATTAGTCTGATATTTGGTATTTTGGATGCGATTAAGTCGTCTGAAGCACTGGCTTATTTGTTACCAAACTGGGCAACACGTTTACCATTGGCGGATCAAGGACTAGCTTGGTTAGCGCCATCCTTGTTGGTTTTAGTTGTGGCTGGTATTTATGACCGTGTTTTAGGGCGTTCTGGTACCCGCGAGACTCAAATGCATCAGTGATGATATTTGTTTCTCTGACTGTTTGCCATCGTCAGATGTTCAGGGAAAGCGTGGGATGGGGTTCCTAAGAGAAGGATATCCCATCCCGATATTGCCTATACCCGTTATCTTTCAAGTTGTCTCTTTGTTGGCTGCACTCACTCACCCCGGTCACATAGTTATCTATGCTCCCGGGGATTCGCTCCCTTGCCGTCGCGATGCATCTTGAAATCCATAGGGTATATACAGATTAGCTATTTTTTAATTATTGGACCATTAGTAACCAATAGCCGCGCCGGCCGGGCGTCGGACATCATTGGCTCCATAAAAATGGTTTTCACGAACTTTACCCGATACGGCTGCATCATTGCCGGAAGAATTAGCTGAAGCGTCAGCGGCTTTAGGTAAGCCAACCATAATTACTTCAGCGGCGCCCCACGGTATCTGTTCCACCATCTTGTATCCCATTTTTTCTAGCAAATTCAGCGAGTCTTTAGAAATACCACGTTGCTCATAATAAACTTCATCGGGTAACCATTGATGATGAATGCGGGGGCTATTAACCGCTTCTTGAGGAGGCATTCCGTGTTCAATGATGTTTAAGGCAGTTTGCAGGGTAATAGAGATAATACGGGAACCGCCGGGTGAGCCCAGAACAAGGAATATCTTGTTGTCTTTTGTGACAAGTGTCGGGCTCATTGAGGATAGTGGGCGCTTACCAGGGGCAATAGAGTTAGTCGCGCCTTGAATGAGACCATAAAGATTCTTCTCACCAATTTTAGTGGTGAAGTCATCCATCTCATCATTGAGAAAGAAACCTGTCCCGGGGGCGATGACGACAGCACCAAAAAGTCCATTGATAGTATAGGTGGTTGAAACTGCATTACCTTCTTTGTCAACAATGGAATAGTGCGTGGTTTCTGGTTTTTCATGAGGGCCAATGCCTGGTTGAACATTCTCTGATAATGTAGCTTTACCTGGCTCTATTTTTTTACGTAGAGATTCAGCATAACTCTTACTCAGTAAGCGATCGATGGGATTTTTAACAAATTCTGGATCACCGAGGTAAGTATTTCTATCCATGTAAGCATGACGCATGGCTTCTGTCAGGGTATGAATATAATCAGCCGAGTTGAATCCCATTTCTTTGAGGTTGTAGCCTTCCAAAATATTCAGAATTTCACACATGGTTACTCCGCCTGAACTCGGTGGCGGTGATGAGATAAATTTATAACCGCGATAGTTACAGGTGACGGGGGTTGTTTCTGAGATTTTATAGTTGGCGAAATCAGCTTCGGTAATAATGCCGCCGGATTTTTTAGCCGCTTCGGCGACCAGTTTAGGAATATTTCCGTGATAGAAAGATTCTTGTCCTTTTTTGGCAATTAACTCCAGCGTATTCGCCAGATCGGTTTGTATCAGCCTGTCACCCGGTTGATAAGGAGATCCATCTTTGCGTAGGAAGATGCGGGCTGCTTCTGGATCTTTGCGGAAGCGTTTGATTGAGGTATCCAGAATATCAGTGTCTGCACGGGTCAGTATAAAGCCTTCTCGAGCCAGCTTAATCGCAGGCGCCATGACTTGTTCACGGCTCAATTTACCATATTTTTTTAGGGCGCTGTCTAACCCCATCACGGTTCCCGGCACACCAGCCGCGCGGTAACCATATAAACTGGCTTCTTTAATGACATTGCCTTCTTTATCCAGATACATATCGGCACTTGCCGCACTTGGCGCGGTTTCGCGGAAGTTAATAAAAGTATTGGTACCATCAGCCAAATGAATTGTCATAAAGCCACCACCACCGATGTTTCCACAACATGGATTAACAACGGCTTGGGCATAACCAACGGCAACGGCTGCATCAACCGCGTTTCCACCCATTTTGAGAATATCGACGCCAACTTGTGAAGCAAGATGTTGGGCTGAAACGACCATGCCATTTTTAGCTTCAACAGCCGGTTGCGAAGCGGCATAAAGGTGGGACGAGACGAGCAAGGATATGATTGCCAGTGGTGTTTTCCATGTTTTCAACATGTTGTGAGCTCCTGTCTTTTGGCGAGGTTATTTTGTCAGTTAATGACTTGTTTTATTTGCACTGATTTTAATGTTAAACAATTGTAAATTTAATTGTAAGTGGTGATAGTTATCGGTAAGAGGAAGTTTTTGTGCGCAAGGTGGCAAAACGAGGAATTTCAGCGATAAAAAACCAGCCGGAATAACCGGCTGGTCTGAATATGGTAAGTAATATCTGAGGTTATAGTTTAGTCGCGTTTTGCGACAGGTATTTAGCTACGCCGTCTGGAGAAGCGCTCATACCTTCTTTACCTTTTTCCCACTGTGCAGGACAGACATCGCCGTGCTCTTCGTGGAATTGCAGTGCGTCAACCATCCGCAGCATTTCGTCAATGTTACGGCCCAGAGGCAGATCGTTAACGACTTGATGACGAACTACGCCATTTTTGTCGATCAGGAAAGAACCGCGCAGAGCGACACCCGCATCTGGATGCTCAATGCCGTATGCTTTTTGAATTTCACGTTTAGTATCGGCAACCATTGCATATTTAACTTCGCCAATACCACCTTGATCGATAGGAGTTTTACGCCATGCGTTATGGACGAATTCAGAATCAAAAGAAACACCTATAACTTCAACACCGCGTTTTTTGAACTCTTCGTAGCGGTGATCAAATGCGATCAGCTCAGAAGGGCATACGAAAGTAAAGTCCATTGGCCAGAAAAAGATAACCGCAGGTTTACCATTTAGGTGTTTTTTTAGGTTGAAATTCCCAACTATTTCGCCGTTGCCGAGGACCGCTGCTGCTGTAAAGTCAGGGGCTTGACGAGTTACCAGAACCATGAGTTACTCCTGTAGTTTTACGGGGTTTATGTAAAAATTGGATATAGAATAAAGAATTAGCGTACACCAATAAAGGGTAAAATACTAATCTTTGCAATAGATTTTACCTATTAATACTTTATTTTTATTTTCTTTACCTTAATAAGATAAGGGATTTTTGCAAGGGCTTGGTCGAATTCAAACTAAGAGACTATTTCATTAGACTTTTTGCTTTTTATAGATAGAGCAAGTCTAAGCGATGTTCAGGTAAAAAAATCGTTATTTTTCGAATGCACTCTGGTGTAGCACGTCAGCGTGGGCGAAGGGAGTCATTCTCACCTATTATTTACCTGCATGTGCTCTATCCGTGTCCACCTTTTATTCTCCAGCATAGGCTGGCAATGGCGGTTATTGGGGTAAGAACTTACTGAAATAAATTAAATAATTATGTTACTTAAACATTTATAAAATATATATTATTGACTGTTTTGAGCAAAAATTTACATTTACTTAAACTATCAACTTTGATATTTATTGAGAATAAATATAAATTTATATTAACTTTATAACGCAAAAAACAGGGGGTGGAAATGAGAAATCTTAAAGACGCCAGTAGGGGAAAACTTTTACGAATAAAACATAATGTGAATGAGTTGGCGCGAGAAAACCCATATTTTTCCCTGCTGATTTCTCCTGTTTCATGCAATATCTGGTCCATACTTCTGCATCCTATCCCTCCAAACAGCTTTTTGAAATGCGGTTAAATCATTTGCGTAAGTTCACCGCTTGAACAATGAACTTATTCAGGATTGTAACCAGTGAAAATATTCTCTCCCTTTGGTTGTATGAACTTTTTTGAATAATTAACAGTAGCAGCGGTGTATCCATGACATCCTAAAATTAACAACCAAGGAAATATTATGACCACCAACATTCAGGAACTTCTCGATCAATATATCGAAAAAGCTTACGAACTGTTCCCGCAAAATCTTGAGGTAGATAATTATATGCAGCCCTGTGACTGCAACATTAAACCGATTTACCCGGTTCGTTATGCCTATGTGAACTTTTTCGGCAAAGAACTGGAAAAACCAGAAGCGCCCCCGGATATCCACACCCTGATGTTCTCCTCGTCACTCCAGCAAACCAAAGGCTATGCCGCCCGCCTGCTGCGTCCCGGCTGGATATATATCAAGGAAGAAGACCCGTTGACCACCCGGGGCAGTAAAGCCCGCGGTTATCTGCACATCTTTAAATACTGTGTATCAGAGAGAGAGATTAACGGCAAAAAGCAGCGGGTAGAGAAATTTAAAAAGTACATGTTTCTCAACCGCAAAGACGCCAGTGAAGGACTCATCCCTGAACCCGGCATTCGGGGCGAGGGGCATCCATTCCTGTTTGTCGCCAAAGATGTCATCAATATCAGTATCGCTTACAGTGAACACCCGTGGCACTCCTCCGTACTGGCTAAGATTGACAACAGTCTTGAACTGCGGCAGAAAACCATGCAGTTCATCAACCTCGAACAGGAACAGTCCCCCTTTGCGGTTAACGCCTCAGAAAAGTATTTTCGAAAACTGATTGTCGATTACAAAATCCGGCAGGAGCAGTTTGCCAACATCAAGGCCACCATTGAAAAAGACATCAATGAACTGGATTTGTCTGACGTCGGGATTGATACGCTGACCACTCAGAACAGCTACGAGATGGACGCCGACCTGATTATCAAGCGAATCAACAGTTATCTGCACCTGGATGAACAGGCGCGGATTGTGATCCTGCATGACCCGGTAGGCCGTCAGCGGGATATTGTGGAAGCCTACTCTATCCTGAATTTGTGGCAACAGAGCTATAACGCCTCCAACATCTACCCGCTGACCATCGGCTTCTATGTCGAAAATCTCAAAGCCACCAAAAACCCGGAGCTGAAAAAGAAAATAGATGACAGTATTGACTCTGACGCCTGGGAAAATGACTGGCCGAAACTGAAAAAAGTCACCGAAGATTTTGAAGCGCGTCAGGCGATGTTTATGAAGCTGTTTGAAGCCTTTGCAGACAACCCGGACCTCAGTTATCAAGTCGGCGGGCTGAAAAATTATTTCCACTACTTCTTTTCACTGCAAGATGAAAAAGAGACGCTTGAAGAAGAGGATGCGTTGGAGTTCCAGTTTTTCAGTGAAATACTCTCCGGCCTGCTCGGCAATCTGCAATCCTCCCTGCCCGGCCAGCAGGTGCTGGCAAAGCTGGCGGCTAAAGAGTCGGACAGCAACGGAGATGGCAACTTCTGGCGCACCATTACCACCGGGGTTGTCACCGTACTGAATAACGACAAAGTCAAATCTCCGCTACTTAAAGGGCCATTTATTCAGGGAGTCGATAATATTCTGCTGGGGATGGGGACATTTCTGGCAACCGTCTGCGCCTATACCCATCAGGCGATTTATCAGGGCTCAAGTTATGTCCGGCAACTTCCCCAGAAAGCGATTGACCAGATAACCCAACAACTGGTTCCGGCCCTGTTGTCCACGCTGGGAGTAGTGATTGAACCGGATGGCAGAGTGGCACTCAGCGAACAGAGCTATCAGGAAGTGCTGAAACGACTGGAATCGAAAGCGAATCGCCACCTCCCTGACCCGGCAGTGCGTCAACAGGCTATCGGGGAACGGATGATTAACTGGAGTAAACGTCTGGAATCACTTGGCAACAAACCGGTGATAACCCTGCCTGAGGTTAAAACCAGTGTGGACTCTCCGGTTCAGCTTTTTACTTTAGACGGGGCTGGCAAACCTTCCCTTGGTTTACTGTTTGATTCTTCATTGACCGGTGTCAGCCTGTTTCTGAATGCCTTTACCCTGACCGATGTGATCATGCAGACAGAATATGCCCGCAACAACCCTTTACAACCCGGACCTACCTATATGAATCTGTTGCGCTTTAGCACCGCAGTGATTGGGATGAGTGCCGATTTGGCTTCTATCGGTTCAACATTAGCCAGCAAAGTAAACTCACCCATAGTCAAGGCGCTGATGAGCGGGATAAAAGTGCCTGCCGTCAATATCGCAATGGTCAATCAATTCTCCCGTGTTGCCGGTAGCGTGACGGGCTATTTAGGGGCAATTATCTCCTTTTATGATGCGAGTAACGCCTTTAAAGTAGGTAATAGTGTGGAAGGTTATAGCCAAGTCGCTATAGGGACAGGTTCTACCATTTTAACAACAGCAGTCTTGATCGGAGCTGCGGCAGGAACCTTCCTGACGGCGGGTGTACTTACTGCGATAATCGCCGGGGCCAGTTTGCTTCTCGGTGGTAGCATTGTACAAGCCAGCAGTGCCTGGTCAGATTTAGAGAAAGTACTGAATAATTGTTTCTGGGGAGCAGGAGATAAGTATGGTTTTTGGGGAGATGATAGTAGACCAAGTATATTAAGACAGCTAGAAAATGCACGAAAAATGAATGCTACGACTCAAAATAATTTTACTATCGAAAACCAAGAGTTCTTAAACCTCTTTATTCAGCCACAACTGAAAATACAACAGGGATTTGGAGTCACTACCTATCGTTTCACTTTGCCTGCTTTTCAGATGAGTCTCTCAAATATCCGCTGGATCTTTGTGACTTCTCCCAAAACTTCTTACTGGGGAGAAAAAGTTGATTACATTGAAATTAACCGTCGCAAATATACCCCTGATACTTTCCGCAATACCAAATTTAAGGAAGCTCAGAAAAAAGCCAAACTCACACTGAATGGCGATATCGCAACGCTGGAGGTGGTATTTACCGAAACGAAGGGCGTTTTCCCCCGTAGTAGTGAACTGTACTGGTACTATGAACAATCAGCAAATGTTATCGCCCCTTTGCGTTATCTCTGGGGAGAAGAACCTACAGCAGAAAATACCATTAAGGGCAGTTTTGGCGGAGAGCGTACACTATGAAACAACGATTAAAATATTTACTTAAAAAATGGTTTCCCACTATTCATCCATTACCAGCCAAACGGCTGGCCCGTTGGGAAAAAGAACTTCTGGCTGCACCACCAGATATTAAGGATAAAGAAACCATCAAACATGTGGAAACATTGGACTATCTTGATAATAAGGAATGTCATATTCGTAATACTCAACGCCGCGCCCGGAGTATTGCCTTGATCCCGGTAACACTAGGACTAATTACCAGTCTGCTATTAACAGTAAATGATTTTATAAAAGAACGAAGAAGTGCTGAAAATAATCTTCATGATTGGATCGAGTTAGTAAAGGAAAAATATGGAGAAGAATTTTATCTACGCAATGATTTACCCGATTATATGGAAGATGCTCGTTATATTGGTAACGATAAAGAGATCTCTCTGAAAAAATATCTTCACTATCGCTATACCTTTTACCCAAGTAGTTCCCGGCTTCTCATAATTGATATAAGTTTCCTATTGCTTTATCTACTAATTATTCCACCTTTCTTATGGGCCATATTTTTTTTACGCCGTCAGGCACCATTAATTATCGATCGCGAACGGCAGATTTTTTACACCTGGTATAAAGGTAAAGCCTACGCCGCTCGCTATCCACAAGTCGGCATGGCCGAAAAAACAAATATTTTTTTCCTCAAAGTTTATGGCCTGGATGAAAATAATAACCTTATTGGACGGGGTTTTATCCCCAACGTCAGCAGCTATTCTTTTGCTTTCTTAAGCAGTGGCAATGATAAGGGATTGGCAGTGGCCTTTATGGTGAAATTTTTATTAAAAGGCAAAGAAGCAGTCAGTAAAGTGGATTATAAACGCCGTGAGCCGCTTATCTGGTGGAGTAAAGATAAAAGGCCCGCCGATTTAGAAGCCCAAATTCCGTTGATTTTAGCAGAATTGGATCGCTTAGGTCCCCCTGATGAAGATCTTTCCGAATGAAACAGCGATTAAAACATTTACTTAAAAAATGGTTTCCTACTATTCATCCAATGCCAGCCAAGAGGTTGGCTCGATGGGAAAAAGAAATCTTGGCGGTACCTCCGGATATTAAAAACGAGGAAACCATTAAGCATGTGGAAATATTGGATTGCCTTAATGATAAGGAGTGCTGGGTTAGAAATCCCCAGCGTCGCTTCCGAAATATCACCTTAATCCCAGTAACATTAGGAATTATCAGTAGCTTGGTGTTAAGCGTTAACGATTTTATAGAATCAAGAAAAAAAAATGAGGAAGCTATACATCGATGGGTTGGTTATGCCAAAAAGAAATATGGTGAAGAATTCTACCTGCGTAATGATCTACCAGCGGATATGGAAGATGTACGTTATATCGGCAATGATAAAGAAATTTCACTAAGAAAATATTTGTATTACCGTTATACCTACTACCCCAGTAGCCCCCAACTTCTAATAATTGATATAAGTTTCCTGCTATTCTATCTATTAATTATCCCTCCCTTTGTCTATTGTGTATTTTTCTGGCAGAGCCAAGCGCCATTAATTATTGATCGAGAACAGCAAATTTTTTACACCTGGTACAAAGGTAAAGCTTATGCCGCCCGTTATCCACAAGTAGGCATGGTAGAAAAAACTAACATTCTGTATCTCAAAGTCTACGGACTGGATGAAAATAATAACCTTATCGGGCGTGGCTTTATCCCTAATATCACCAGTTACACCTTTGCAGCCTTAAGCAGCGGCAATGATAAGGGACTGGCAGTGGCCTTTATGGTGAAATTTTTATTAAATGGCAAAGAAGCGGTCAGCAAAGTGGATTATAAACGCCGTGAACCGCTTATCTGGTGGAGTAAAGATAAAAGACCTGCGGATTTAGAAGCTCAAATTCCATTGATTTTGGCGGAATTGGATCGCTTAGGTCCCCCTGATGAAGATCTTTCTGAATGAAGCAACGATTAAAATATTTACTTAAAAAATGGTTTCCCATTATTCATCCATTGCTAGCCAAACGGCTGGCCCGTTGGGAAAAAGAAATTCTGGTGGCACCGCCGGATATAAAGGATAAAGAAACCATTAAACATGCGGAAAGATCGTATTGCCTGAATGATTTTTTTGCTATCTGCATCCACGACGTATTTCGCAAGCTAATATGCAACAACAATGCTTATTGAGATGGACAGTAAAAATCCTTATTTTCTGCTTTTTCCATCATATAGGGATAAAATTGCCAGAATAGTGCTTCAAAATCAGCATAATGTTGTTCTATATCCTGAAATGATCCAGATAAAGCTGATAATCTGGGATGTCTTCGAGCCATGCCTGTTAATACATCGGCGATAAATGCAAGATCTGCATAGCGGATCAGCCAGTTTTGCGGCCATAAAAATTCATTCAGTTCCTGAAACTTTTCGGGAGTGTAATAAAGATGAGGTTCAATCTGGTTGCGGGCATGGAGAATAAATGTCGGTAATGAATAAGTGGGAACTAATTTATCCCAATACAAGGAGAGGAAGTGATCCCAGATAATATCTAACGTGATCGGAGCAACCCGTCGATATGGATTACTGAACAGGTGACGGGCTTGAATAACCAATGGATGGGTATCTGTTAATACGTCAACTCGCCGATGCATGCGAATACCTGCAACCACATCAGCGCTGTATTGCCCCTCTGGATTACCGCGTACAAAATCTGCCATCAGATTTCCTAGCAGGGAACTGTCAGCCAGAGTAGCTAAATGAAGGTGAGCGAGAAAATTCATTTGGTGATTATAATATAAATCCGTGAAGTTATGTGCTTATTTGTTGCACCCTTAGGGTTGCGGCACTAGACTAGTCCGCCTGTTTTTCTGAATGATTAAATATAATGCGTGTCTCCGATTTTACTTTTGAACTTCCTGACGAAATGATTGCTCATTACCCTCAACCACAACGCAGTGGCTGCCGTTTGCTCTCGCTTGATGGTGAAACAGGGGCATTAACGCATGGTATTTTTACGGATGTTCTCGATAAGCTGAATGCCGGAGATTTACTGGTTTTCAATAATACTCGAGTTATACCTGCGCGTATTTTCGGTCGAAAAGCTACAGGCGGTAAGCTGGAAGTACTGGTTGAACGGGTGTTGGATGATAAACGGGTACTTGCACATGTGCGTGCTTCCAAGGCGCCAAAAGAGGGAACTGAGTTGTTGTTGGGCGACAATGAAAGTCTTAAGGCAACCATGTTGGCCCGTCATGATAGTCTGTTCGAAATACGTTTTGATGATAAGCGTGATGTGCTGTCCATTTTGGATGATATAGGTCATATGCCTTTGCCGCCTTATATTGATCGTCCTGATGAAGAGGCAGACCGTGAGCTGTATCAAACTGTATACAGTGAACGACCCGGCGCAGTAGCTGCGCCAACCGCGGGTCTTCATTTTGATGAACCATTGCTGGAAGCGCTGCGTAAAAAAGGCGTGGAAATGGTTTTTGTGACATTGCATGTCGGTGCCGGTACTTTCCAACCCGTGCGGGTGGAGACTATTGAAGACCATATCATGCATGCCGAATATGCAGAGGTGCCACAGGATGTGGTTGATGCAGTGTTGGCATGTAAGGCGAGAGGTAACAAAGTTGTTGCCGTTGGAACAACCTCAGTGCGATCGCTGGAAAGTGCCGCGAAAGCCTGTCAGGATGGGTTAATTGCGCCGTTTTTTAATGACACGCAAATTTTTATCTATCCGGGTTTTGAATATCAGGTTGTGGACGCGTTGATTACTAATTTCCATTTACCAGAATCGACACTTATTATGTTGGTTTCTGCGTTTGCAGGTTATAAAAATACGATGAATGCCTATAAAGAGGCGGTTGCAGAAAAATACCGTTTCTTTAGTTACGGCGATGCTATGTTTATTCGTCGTAATCCTTTGGCTTGCAAGGAAAAGATTTCTTAATTCAATGTGATGATTATGGCATTGACTGGAATATATTGTTGAAGTTGTTGAAAATAGGGTTATGTGAAATATCTCAGCTCAACGGTAAATTTTAATTTTGTCTGGTTTCAAACAACAGCATCGGACTGTTTATCTGATGCCTGGAGGTTAAGTGAAATTTGAACTACAAACTACCAACGGCCAAGCCCGTCGTGGTCGTCTGATTTTTGAGCGTGGCGTGGTAGAAACGCCGGCATTTATGCCAGTTGGGACTTATGGCACGGTAAAAGGGATGACGCCGGAAGAGGTAAAAGAAACTGGTGCGCAGATCCTGCTTGGCAATACTTTCCATTTGTGGCTACGCCCAGGGCAGGAAATCATGAAACTTCATGGCGACCTGCATGGGTTTATGCAATGGCATGGTCCAATCTTGACGGATTCAGGCGGTTTTCAGGTATTCAGCCTTGGCGCAATGCGTAAAATCAAAGAGGAAGGTGTACATTTCCGTAACCCAATCAATGGTACCCCGGTTTTCCTTAGCCCGGAAAAATCGATGGAAATCCAGTATGATTTAGGCTCTGATATTGTCATGATTTTTGATGAATGTACGCCATATCCTGCTGATTGGGATTATGCGAAACGTTCGATGGAGATGTCCTTACGTTGGGCGGCGCGTAGTCGTAAGCGTTTTGATGAATTACAGAATAAAAACGCTTTGTTTGGTATTATTCAGGGAAGTGTTTACGAAGATTTACGTGACATTTCAGTAAAAGGTCTGGTAGAGATTGGTTTTGATGGATACGCTGTGGGTGGTTTGGCGGTAGGCGAGCCTAAAGAGGATATGCACCGTATTCTTGAACATGTCTGTCCGCAAATCCCGCAGGATAAACCGCGTTATCTGATGGGGGTAGGGAAACCAGAAGATTTGGTGGAAGGGGTTCGTCGCGGTATTGATATGTTCGATTGTGTGATGCCAACTCGAAATGCCCGTAATGGTCATCTTTTTGTGACCAATGGTGTGATTAAAATCCGTAATGCCAAACATAAAGAGGATACTTCGCCACTGGATGAACAGTGTGACTGTTATACTTGTCGGAATTATAGTCGGGCATATTTGCATCATCTTGACCGTTGTAATGAAATTCTCGGTGCAAGGCTGAATACTATCCATAATTTGCGGTATTATCAGCGCCTGATGGCTAAGATCCGTCAAGCTATCGAAGAAGGTAATCTTGAACAGTTTGTTGAAGATTTTTATCAACGGATTGGTAAACCCGTTCCGGCATTAAGTATTTGACTTAAGTGGTGATTGACTGGTTTCAGTGTGTATAGCATATTGCGGCTGGTTTTTGATTACTATTGAATTTGATAACAATGAGGGAAGTTTAATGAGTATTATTTCTGAAGCAGCAGCATCTGCTGGCGCACCGGCTCAGGGAAGCCCATATTCTTTGATCATCATGCTGGTTGTTTTCGGCCTGATCTTCTACTTCATGATCCTGCGTCCACAACAGAAACGTACCAAGGAACACAGAAAGCTGATGGATTCTATTTCCAAAGGCGATGAGGTGATGACCAATGGCGGTTTGATTGGTCGAGTCACTAAAGTTTCTGACACGGGTTATATCGTTGTAGCACTGAATGATACTACTGAAGTGACCATTAAACGTGATTTCGTCGCTGCCGTTTTACCGAAAGGTACAATGAAAGCTTTATAATTTCTGATTTTCCCGAAGGGAACTGCCGTGCTAAACCGTTATCCTTTGTGGAAGTATCTGATGCTGATCGCTGCGATCCTCATCGGTTTGCTTTATGCGCTTCCCAACCTTTATGGTGAGGATCCGGCTGTACAAATCACTGGCGCGCGAGGTATTGCCGCCAGTGAGCAAACGCTGGCTCAAGTCCATAATGTTTTAGAAAAAAATCAAATCGCGAGTAAATCTATTGCGCTGGAAAATGGTGCGATTCTTGCTCGTTTCAATAATTCCGATATTCAACTTCGTGCCCGTGAAGTATTGATGTCCACATTAGGCGATCAGTACGTGGTGGCATTGAACCTGGCGCCAGCGACACCAACCTGGTTAAGTAAGGTTGGCGCCGAGCCAATGAAGCTGGGCCTTGATTTGCGAGGTGGGGTGCACTTCCTGATGGAAGTGGATATGGAAACCGCATTAGGCAAACTGCAAGAGCAGAATATTGATGGCTTGCGCACTGGTTTGCGCGAAAAAGGTATTCCTTATTCTACTGTTCGTAAAATTGATAATTACGGTGTAGAAATCCGCTTCCGCGATGAAAAAGCGCGTGACGAGGCAGAAAACTATCTTACTGGCCGTCACCGCGATTTAGTTTTCAGTATTGGAGCCAATAATACCCTGAAAGCGGTGATGAGTGATGAACGTCAGCGCGAAGCCCGTTCTTATGCGGTGCAGCAGAACATTACTATTCTGCGTAATCGTGTTAATCAACTAGGGGTGGCTGAACCATTGGTTCAGCGTCAGGGCGCTGACCGTATTGTGGTTGAGTTACCGGGTATTCAGGATACTGCTCGCGCAAAAGAGATTCTTGGTGCGACAGCAACGCTGGAATTTCGTCTGGTTAATACCAGTATTGACTCTACCGCGGCTGCATCAGGCCGTGTACCCGGTGATTCTGAGGTGAAAGACACCCGTGATGGTAATCCGGTTGTGCTATATAAGCGTGTTATTTTGACCGGTGATCACATTACAGATTCAATCTCGGATGCCGATGAATACGGTAATCCACAGGTGAGTATTTCACTGGACAGTGCCGGTGGCACAGCAATGTCTAATTTCACCAAAGACAATGTTGGTAAGCCAATGGCAACACTGTTTGTGGAATATAAAGACAGCGGTAAGAAAGATGCTAATGGTCGGGCAGTGTTAGTTAAGCATGAAGAAGTGATTAACATTGCTAATATTCAGACTCGCTTGGGGAACAATTTCCGTATCACAGGCCTTTCCAACGCAACCGAAGCGCGTCAGTTATCCTTACTGTTGCGTGCGGGGGCTCTGATTGCGCCGATTCAGATTGTGGAAGAACGTACCATTGGGCCAACCCTTGGTCTGCAAAACATTGAACAAGGTTTAGAAGCTTGTCTGTGGGGCTTAATGGCATCAATTCTGTTTATGGTGATTTACTATCGCAAATTCGGTGTGATCGCGAGTAGTGCGTTGTTGGCTAACTTAGTGCTGATTGTTGGTGTCATGTCTTTGTTACCAGGGGCGACGTTAACCATGCCGGGGATCGCGGGTATTGTGCTAACGCTTGCGGTGGCGGTTGATGCTAACGTACTGATTAACGAACGTATCAAAGAAGAATTGCGTAATGGCCGGACAGTACAACAAGCGATACATGAAGGCTATAAAGGGGCTTTCTCCAGTATTATTGACGCTAACCTGACCACGTTGATTACTGCGGTCATTCTTTATGCTGTTGGTACCGGGTCAATTAAAGGTTTTGCGATAACAACGTCAATTGGTGTCGCGACTTCTATGTTCACTGCTATTGTAGGTACTCGAGGGATCGTTAACCTGCTATACGGCGGTAAGCGTATTAAGAAGTTGTCAATTTAAGGAGCACGTTGTGGCACAGGATTATACTGTTGAACAATTGAACTACGGTCGCAGAGTCTATGACTTTATGCGCTGGGACAACGTTGCTTTCGGAATTTCGTTGCTGCTATTGGTAGCTTCTGTTTTTGTGATGGCAACCCGTGGGTTTAACTGGGGACTCGATTTTACCGGTGGGACGGTAATCGAAATCAAACTCAGTCAATCTGCTGATCTGGATAAGATGCGTGATAGCCTGGCAAAAGCGGGTTTTGAAGATCCGTTATTGCAAAATTTCGGTAGTAGCCGTGATGTGATGGTGCGTATGCCACCGGTTATGGGGGCGGCTAACGAGGAGCTGGGTAAAAAGGTTATTAAGGTCATTAATGACACCATTGATAAAGATGCGAGTGTTACTCGTGTTGAAATTGTTGGGCCAAGTGTTGGTGCTGAGCTCGCCCAAGATGGTGCAATGGCGTTACTGGCGGCGCTTATCTGTATCTTGATTTATGTTGGATTCCGTTTTGAATGGCGTTTAGCATTGGGTGCGGTTCTCGCCCTTGCCCATGACGTCATCATCACGCTAGGGGTTCTGTCACTGTTCCATATCGAGATTGACCTGACAATTGTGGCATCGCTGATGTCGGTGATCGGTTACTCATTGAATGACAGTATCGTGGTTTCTGACCGTATCCGTGAGAACTTCCGTAAGATCCGTCGTGGTACGTCGTATGAAATTATGAACGTTTCTCTGACGCAAACATTGAGCCGTACAATCATGACATCCGCAACTACCTTACTGGTGGTGCTGATGTTATATATTTTCGGTGGCGCAATGTTGAAAGGTTTCTCACTAGCGATGTTAATCGGTGTTTCTATCGGTACGATATCTTCTATCTACGTTGCTTCCGCTTTAGCGTTGAAACTGGGTATGAAGCGTGAACACATGATCCAACAAAAGGTTGAGAAGGAAGGGGCTGATCAGCCATCTTTATTGCCTTAATTATTCGACCTTGATGCTGTTCAAACACCCTGTGAGTATCCGGCTGACAGGGTGTTTTTTATTCAGATTAAGGATAAACTGTAAATTTAGTTTGGATTAACCATCAGGAAAAGATATGCATTGCCCATTTTGTGCTGCTGTTGATACCAAAGTGATTGATTCTCGTTTGGTAGGGGATGGTTCGCAGGTGCGCCGGCGGCGCCAGTGTCTTGAGTGTCATGAACGATTCACCACTTTTGAAATGGCTGAGCTGGTTATGCCTAGAGTAATAAAAAGTGACGATATCCGAGAGCCGTTCGATGAAGAGAAGTTGCGCCGTGGTATGCAAAAAGCACTGGAGAAGCGTCCGGTCAGTTCTGATGATGTAGAAATGGCGATTAGCTATATTAAATCTCAGTTGCGTGCTACCGGTGAGCGGGAAGTTCCATCTAAAATGATTGGTAATCTGGTCATGGATGAATTGAAGAAGTTGGATAAAGTTGCTTATATCCGTTTTGCTTCTGTCTATCGCAGTTTTGAAGATATTCGTGAATTTGGCGAAGAGATTGCTAAATTGCAAGGTTAAGTCAATGAATAACGATAAAAAATATATGGCGCGCGCCTTGGAATTGGCGCGTCAAGGGCGCTTTACCACGTCACCCAATCCTAACGTCGGTTGTGTGATTGTGTGTGATGGACAGATTGTTGGGGAAGGTTTTCATCTACGTTCTGGCGAGCCACATGCTGAGGTTCACGCTTTACGGATGGCCGGAGATAAAGCTAAAGGCGCAACTGTTTATGTTACGCTTGAGCCATGCAGTCATCACGGTAAAACACCGCCTTGTGCCGATGCGTTGATTGCGGCTGGCGTTAGCCGAGTGGTTGCGGCGATGCAAGATCCTAATCCACAGGTAGCAGGAAGGGGGCTTTATAAGCTGCAACAGGCTGGTATTGCAGTAGAACATGGGCTGATGATGGAAGAAGCTGAATCTCTCAACCGGGGATTTTTGAAGCGGATGCGTACTGGGTTCCCGTATGTTCAGTTGAAGATGGCTTCTTCTCTTGATGGGCGAACGGCGTTGATTTCTGGCGAAAGTAAATGGATTACATCACCTCAAGCTCGCTATGATGTGCAAAAATTTCGTGCTCAATGTAGCGCGATTCTGAGTTCCAGTAGCACTGTTCTGGCTGATGATCCTCACTTGACGGTTCGTTGGAGTGAATTGGATGCGGAAACTCAGGCGGTTTATCCTGAGGAGAATCTTTGTCAACCGGTACGTGTTATTGTTGACAGTCAGAATCGTGTTGGTCCTCAGCATCAGGTGATACAACAGCCCGGTTATTGTTGGCTGGCTCGCACTAAAGCAGATGAATATGGATTATCTGAAAATGTAGAACAGATACTGTTACCTGCTCATGGTGCTGGAGTAGATTTAGTGTCATTGATGATGCAATTGGGGAAGCGCCAGATTAATACGGTCTGGACTGAGTGCGGGGCATTGCTGGCGGGGGCATTGCTAACTTTAGGGTTGGTGGATGAACTGGTTCTTTACGTTGCGCCA
The DNA here is from genome assembly GCF_026153155.1 of Photorhabdus aballayi. Lineage (NCBI taxonomy): Bacteria > Pseudomonadati > Pseudomonadota > Gammaproteobacteria > Enterobacterales > Morganellaceae > Photorhabdus > Photorhabdus aballayi. Next base: position 44,741 of record NZ_JAPFCD010000038.1, read on the forward strand.
AAAGTGTTAGGTGATACGGCTTGTGGATTGTTTACTATTCCTGAACTCAAAAATCTGGCAGAGGCGCCGGAATTTGACATTTTTGATGTTCAGCAAGTTGGACCTGATCTTCGTCTACGCTTGCGGCCTGTATACTGACTGAATAGGTGAGTATGAGTTAGTTTGCTTGTTTTTATGCTCTGTTGCTAAATCCGCAGGCGCGGCTAACGAAAGAATATGATAGAATCCGCCCCCCTGCGGATATCAACAGATAGGAGGAAGGCTATGAACGTAATCAAAGGTGTTGTTGCAGCTCCACAAGCTCGTGTGGCGATTGCCATTGCGCGTTTTAACAACTTCATTAATGACAGTCTGTTAAGCGGCGCAGTAGATGCGCTTGAACGTATCGGTCAGGTTGCCTCAGAGAATATCACTGTTGTCTGGGTTCCTGGTGCTTACGAGTTACCATTGACAGTGAAGACATTGGTCGAAACCCGTAAATATGACGCCGTTGTCGCGCTAGGTACAGTTATCCGTGGTGGTACCGCTCATTTTGAGTACGTTGCTGGTGAATGCAGTTCTGGTCTGTCTAATGTGGCGATGTCCAGTGAAATCCCAGTGGCATTTGGTGTTCTGACTACAGAAAGCATTGAACAGGCGATTGAGCGCGCTGGAACCAAAGCGGGTAATAAAGGTGCAGAAGCTGCATTAACCGCACTGGAAATGGTCAATGTAATTAATGCCATTAAAGGCTGATTTTAGTTTTAATTAAGGGGAATCTTGTGAAACCTGCTGCTCGTCGTCGTGCTCGTGAGTGCGCTGTTCAGGCTATATATTCATGGCAATTATCTGGCAATAGCATTGCTGATGTTGAATTACAGTTTCTGTCGGAGCAGGACGTCACTGGTGTTGACGTAACCTATTTTCGTGAATTGCTGTCAGGAGTAGCTGTGAATGCAGTTAAGCTGGATGCTTTGATGGCTCCTTATCTTTCCCGTCAGCTCGAAGAGTTAGGTCAGGTAGAAAAAGCCATTTTGCGTATTGCTATGTTTGAACTAAGTTATCGTGATGATGTCCCTTATAAAGTGGCTATTAACGAAGCTATCGAATTGGCAAAAGTCTTCGGTGCTGAAGATAGTCACAAATTCGTGAACGGAGTATTGGATAAATCTGCTCCGGCAGTACGCAGAAAAAGATAAGCGACTGCCTGTCGGGTTTTTCCCGCCGTAGACGATGATTTGTAAGGCCGGGATACCGGCCTTATGTTCATGATCATCAGTAATTTTTGGGATTTTATTATGGCATGTGGCGAATTTGACCTCATTGCACGTTATTTTGATCGCCAGGAGACTAACCGGCGTGATGTAAATTTAGGTATTGGCGATGACTGCGCACTGATGACGTTGGCCGATAAACAACAATTGGCGGTTAGTACGGATACCTTAGTTTCAGGCATTCATTTTTTACCTGATATCTCCCCTGAAGATTTAGCTTACAAATCTCTCGCTGTGAATCTTAGTGATCTGGCTGCGGTCGGCGCTGATCCTGCCTGGCTTTCATTGGCGTTAACATTACCGGAAGTGGATGAACGCTGGCTGAGTAGTTTCAGTGACAGTCTGTTTGAGCAATTGCGTTATTACGGTATGCAGCTTATTGGTGGTGACACTACGCGTGGCCCGATGAGTCTGACGTTGACGATTCATGGTTTGGTTCCCGCAGGCAGGGCGTTACTGCGTACTGGCGCAAAAAATGGCGATTGGATTTATGTGAGTGGATCGTTGGGTGATAGTGCGGCAGGTTTGGCCCTGTTACAAAACCGTCTGCAAATTTCTGATCCGGTATCCCACAACTGGTTGGTTCAGCGCCATCTCAGGCCGCAACCTCGTATTTTGCAAGGGCAAGCACTACGTGGCTTGGCAACATCAGCTATTGATTTGTCTGATGGTTTGATTTCCGATTTGAGTCACATTCTGAAAGCCAGCCGATGTGGAGCCAGAATAAATCTGGATGCGATTCCTTACTCTGATGCGATGAAACAATATGTTGAACCACAACAAGCTTTGATGTGGGCTTTGAGTGGCGGGGAGGATTATGAATTATGTTTTACCGTCCCCGAGAGAAATCGTGGTGCGTTGGAAATTGCGTTGGCGCATACCGGTGCTAGTTTTAGCTGTGTTGGACAGATTATGGCGGAATCGGAGGGAGTTCGTTATTACAGTAATAATAAAGAGATTAAATTAGATCTGAAAGGGTTCGATCACTTTATTACCGAGGAAGCACATGGATAAGGCAAAGCGCCGTTTACGGATGAGTAATCCCTGGCATCTATTAGCGACAGGTTTTGGTAGTGGATTGTCGCCGGTTGTGCCGGGGACAATGGGATCGGCAGCGGCTATTCCATTCTGGTTATTACTGATTCAGTTGCCGGAATGGATTTGCTGGTTGGTTATTATTATCGGTTTTTTTTGCGGCATAGTGATTTGTCAGCGTACTTCTGATGATATGAAGGTTCATGACCACGGTAGTATTGTCTGGGATGAATTTATCGGTATGTGGATCACATTGATGGCAATCCCTGTGGTTAACTGGCAGTGGGTTTTGACCGGTTTTATAGTGTTCCGTATTCTGGATATGTGGAAACCGTGGCCAATTCGCTGGTTTGATCGCTATGTTCATGGCGGATTAGGCATCATGTTGGATGATATTATCGCGGGTGTATTTTCTTTCGTTATCGTTTGGTTATTGGCGTTTTATCAGGTTTTGACTTTTTGAGGTACGGTGTATTGATTGTTAAGCCTATTGAGATTGTCACTGAAAGGTAATATCTCAACTCAACCCTACGATAGTACTACAAAAATCAGCATGTACGAGGTATTAAATGGGTATTGAAACTTATGTTCGTACACGCATAGACCCGGTAATTAAGCAAGAGGCAACCGATGTTTTAGCCGATATTGGGGTTAAAATGTCTGACTTTTTACGCATTGCTGTAACGATGGTGGCTAAAGAAAAGGCACTACCTTTCGAGATCAAGAAAATCCCTAACAGAGTTACTGTTGAGGCTATGAATGAGGCGAGAAGCTCAATGAATGCGCGTTTTAACGATGAGGATGATTTAATTCATGACATCGAAAAAGACTGCGGCAAATAAGCGCGCTAGCCCGCCGAAACTTAAAATTTCTACCGAAATATTGACGGGAGAAAGATCTGAATAAGATCTTTTTTCTTATTACTAATGTTCTTGTTATCAGTAGAGTCATTGTAAATAAGTAATCCACCATCATCAGTTCTATTCTTGATCACTCTATATCAAATAATACTCGGGGGAATCCATCATTATTAGGTAGCCCCATTGCTGTTAAATTGCATCCGGGTAGTTCTGGCTTGTTATCTATTAAGTCTGCTACAGTGGATATCCATTTTGAACTTGGGACTATCTCTTTAATCAAGAACCATAATATAGCAATCATGCCGTACATTCTTTCATAGGAATCATCAGTTAATCCTAATTTATTAAAAAAAGGATGATTTGGTAGTGGCTTTAGTTTTGGTTCGTTAACTTTATTCCAAATCCGGGAGTGATGTGCGCATAGATTCCTAAGTACATTCATTGCACTTAGCCAGTTCTGTAATATTGGGCCATTTCCTGGGGGAATACCTAACCTAGCAAGAATATCATTCCTGTATTTGAGCAGTAATATTTATACCCTATGGATTTCAAGATGCATCGCGACGGCAAGGGAGCGAATCCCCGGGAGCATAGATAACTATGTGACCGGGGTGAGTGAGCGCAGCCAACAAAGAGGCAACTTGAAAGATAACGGGTATATATCTCGAAATTGTAATAGATCGACTAGTCTGTCATATTCTTTATGAACTTTGACTGGTTCAGTCACAGCGTTGTAATTTTCATAGTTCGAATATAAGAAGGCCCAGCCATAACAATCATCTCATTAAGTAAGATTTAAGCCAGGGGGCCGGGCTCAGTTGTGGATAATTTATACTAATTAAGGGATGAAAACAATGGTATATTTATTGTAGCCATCCCTACTATATTTCGGAGGGATGAAAGAAGTATTGAGGAGAAGTTTTATATTGCAGTATTAACCTATGTACCGTATTGGCGTTTTGTATAATATGACACTATAATGTGACTGCGTGCTATATTGTTTTCTAAAATACATTTTAGCTAATTGATAATCTGTTTTTTACAGGCTCTGTTTTTGTTGTGTAAATATATTTAATCACAGAGTTAAAGTGTTTA
>NZ_JAPFCD010000039.1:0-48685 GCF_026153155.1 Photorhabdus aballayi
GTTATCTATGCTCCTGGGGATTCGTTCACTTGCCGCCTCGCTGCAACTCGAAATTTATTGAGTATATGCATATTTACAACACCTAAGGAAACGAAATTTCTGATATTATTAATACCAATCAAATTTTTTTAGCAACATAAAAAATCCATTAAAAAATTTAAAATAAAAAACATATTTCTATACACACGATAGAAATTTGCTTTTATATAATTACTTTACTCACTTTACTAATGATTCATGTTAATATTCCTTTATCAACCATTATAGCTCCCGGTAAGAATAAAATACTTCAATAACAACCAAAATAAGAATTGCCAATAAGCAATATTATATATAATGATATTTCAATAAAAAACCAAAAGTTTTTATTTTTAATAAATCAAAAATATACAAAATATAAACCTTAAATTTATCTATTTTATCCATCTATAATACTAAAAATATAACATTCATATTTATAATTACCATCCTCATCATTTTATTTTACAATTTAGTCCAGAATTACGATCTAATATTATTTATATTGTGAAAATAACAATGGTAAATTAACCAATTTCTGATTCATAATTCATTCCATTACTTTACATTAACCCATGTTATAATTTCTAAATTCAATAAATTTATTATCCTATACCATTATATAAACGCAATATAAATTCCATGCAAATGGAGATCCGGCTTCCTTATTTTAAATAATTTTCATAAATAATAATCATGGTAATTTATGCTGCATACAACGATATCCAAATTAGAAATCACACTATAAAAAACATTAAAAACAATATAAACTTATACTCCAAACATTATCCAACCAAATTAAAATCATATATTATTTAAAAAAATACAATTAAATCATTGCAATAAAATCATTTTCATTGAGAATATTATCAGTATATTTAAGAAATTATGTTTTATTCCATTAAAACAGAGCATTCAATTAAGAAAGCGTCTTACGAGACCTTAATAAGCACAATGGCTTTATTCCACCATAGCGTACAAGATAAAGTTTAAGTCAGTGATACTCACTGGGATGTCTGCCTGACACCATGATCTGATACATCCGATTTGTCTGGCGTCATTAATTGACGCCAGATTAACCCATAAAATAGCTCACGCTTATAACAGATAACTATACTTCCAGTTAACATTCCACCAGTACATAACTGCATGTTAAATAATAATAAATTACTTCTCCTTTATTGAAAAATTCACCTATTAACAGAAAAAACAGCCATAAATGATAGCAAAAGCTACTGACTCTGTTTTCTACGATACTTGTACTCGTCTGCCTATACTTGCTACTGTTATTTAGTTACAGCAGCATACTTCTAAATGAGATTATTCTTGCTTATCTCCTGAAATCTCGCATACCGCTGGTATCTCAATAGAAAGGTTATCCTCATTAATGTGGAGAAGCTGAACTTGGCATTCATTCGCTGCTATGCAGACAAAAAATTATTCAACACCACAATTATTCAACACAACAAAGAGGTAAATTATGAACAACTTTGACCCCAAAACTTATCAACATACTCCCACTATCACTGTTCACGATAACCGTGGGCTGGATGTCCGTGAAATCCGTTATTGCCGTACTACCGCAGAAGAAAATAGTGAAATCCGTATCACCCGTCATCAATATGATGCTCTCGGATATCTACATAAAAGTTTTGATCCGCGCCTGTATGACGCCAAAGAGAACAAAGAGAAAGATCAAACGGTGAAACCCAATTTTCTCTGGCAGTATGATCTGACCGGCAATATCCTGCGTACAGAAAGTGTTGATGCTGGCCGTACTGTCACTCTTCATGATATTGAAAACCGTCCTGTCCTGACTGTGACTGCAACAGACGTCAAGCAGACCCGGCAATATGAAGACAATTCCCTGCCCGGTCGTCTGTTATCCATAACCGAACAAGAGCCAAAGCTAGAATCCCGTATCACCGAACGTCTTATCTGGGCTGGAAATACACCAGCAGAAAAAGACCAAAACCTTGCTGGTCAGTGTATGTATCACTACGATACAGCAAGCGTGACCCAACTAAATCGCCTTTCCCTGACCGGAGCAGCTTTATCACAATCCCGTCAGTTACTGGCTGATGATCAAGACGCGAACTGGTTCGGGGAGGATAAAAAGACTTGGGATAAGAGATTAAGTAGCGATGTATACACCACCGAAAACAAAACGGATGCCACTGGCGCGCTGTTGACGCAAACCGATGCCAAAGGCAACATCCAGCGTCTGGCGTATGATGTAGCCGGTCAGTTAAAAGGTAGTTGGCTAACCGTGAAAGGCCAGAGTGAGCAGATGATTATCAAATCCCTAACCTATTCAGCCGCAGGACAAAAACTACGCGAAGAGCACGGTAACGGTATCATCACCGAATACACTTATGAACCAGAAACTCAGCGACTGATGGGCATCACTACCCGCCGCCCATCAGATACCAAAGTGTTGCAAGACCTGCGTTATGAATATGATCCAGTTGGCAATATCATCAGTCTCCGTAACGATGCAGAAGCAACCCGTTTCTGGCGCAATCAGAAAATGGTGCCGAAGAATATCTATACCTACGACTCTCTGTATCAGCTTACCAGCGCAACAGGGCGCGAAATGGCGAATATAGGCCAGCAGAATCACCGGCTCCCTTCACCAGCATTACCTTCCGATAACAACACTTACACCAATTACACCCGTACTTATACCTATGACCGTGGTGGCAACCTGACCCAAATTCGGCACAGTTCATCCGCGAGCAAAAACAACTACACCACAGACATAACCGTCTCGAATCGCAGTAACCATGCGGTCCTGAGTACCTTAACCACTGATCCAACCAAAGTGGATGCATTGTTTGAGGCAGGCGGTCATCAGGAAACATTATTACCGGGACAAAACCTAAACTGGAATACTCGCGGTGAACTACAACGGGTGACGCAGGTAAAACGAAATAACTACACCGACAATAGCAACGACACAGAGTGTTATCTCTATGGCAGCGACGGGATGCGGTTGTTAAAAGTCAGTGAACAGCAAACGCAGGATATCTTCCGGCAACAACGAGTCGTTTACCTATCGGGATTGGAACTGCGTACAACAAAAAATGGCGCTACCACAACGGAAGAGTTACAGATCATTACAGTAGGTGAAGCCGGTCGAGCGCAAGTGCGGGTTCTGCACTGGGAAAGCGGCAAACCAGAAAATATCAACAATAATCAGGTACGTTACAGTTACGACAATCTTATTGGTTCCAGCCAGCTTGAGATAGATAGCAACGGGAAAATTATCAGTCAAGAAGAGTACTATCCATTTGGCGGTACAGCGCTATGGGCGGCAGAAAGCCGGATCGAAGCAAGTTACAAAACAATCCGGTATTCTGGTAAAGAACGGGATGCTACCGGATTGTATTATTACGGCTATCGGTATTATCAGCCGTGGGTAGGGAGATGGCTAAGTGCGGACCCGGCCGGTACTATCGATGGATTAAATCTCTACTGTATGGTGATGAATAACCCAATTACGTTTGCGGATAATATGGGGCTCTCAAGTTTAGACTGGCTTGATCTAGCCATTCCACAAAACAGACCTGATATTTCGCCACTTTTGTATAAACAAAATCCAAGAGTTGAGCGGAGATACCAATATTTCACCAGAAGCACCGGCGAAATATTACAAGAAACAGAGAGAAACGAAGCAAAACTCAAACCGATGAAGCCAAAAGATAGAGAAAAAGCATCCAGAAATATGATGTATACAAATGCAAAACTAAAAGGATATGCTGCCCACGCCGGTATTATGGGTCATGGCATCAGCACAGAGCACGACACCTATAAAGATAAATTTTTAAACCTGAGTGGTAGCTTAAGTGCAAAAAACACCTTCCCTGGAGTGCAACTTATCAGCGAAAAAGCGAAGCCCGGTTTCGAACAGTACCATCCCGATAAACTGCAAACATCTAAACGTTGGAGGCCGAATATGGATCTTGGCAGCTATCGTGTTACTAATGAAAAAGAATTCATCGCGGGTATACAAAAAGCGTATAAAGAATCAGGTACTGAATTACATCCACTAATTGAACAGAGGATCAGAGCACACATTAAGGAAAACAAGAATATCTTACCGAAAATGGCGGGTATTGCGGGCCTGCATGCTGAAGTACAATCCTTAAATTATATGGTCACTGAACTTGCTAAAAAGGGAGAAAATATATCAAGTCGTTTGAGTCAGACTTACATATTCACGCAACGACTCGTTGGTAAAACAAATGAAGACTTCCCGGCTTGTCATAATTGTTCTGGGATATTGTCTGGTATAGAAAATGTCACGACAGGAAGGGTAGAAAATTACCGAAGAATGACACGCAGAAATTCTGTGGCGTAATAACTTGTACTAGAACTCAAACCTGATCTGCCATCTATCAAGAATGGATGTCAGATCAAGTTTCGACTCAAACAGAAATATGTTACATCGCATCTACTCTGTTTATCATGCTGTCCCGATACTGCTTTCAAGTAATTATTCGGCCCGCACTACAGTCAAAATTATTCCTATCGTGTTTACTTTTATTTAAACGTCTTATCTTCATCTGTTATTATTTCCTTATATCTACGAGCAGCACGAAGGAAACGTTCATTTACCTTGACTGGTCTTTCCAATGCATGAACAAACGCCAATGCATCTTCTTGGCACAATCGAATACGCATATTTTGTTCAATAAGTTTTTTTGCCTCTGCTACAGCAGCATTTGCAATAAAGTTATTCAAACTTGTATCCCTTGATAATAATAATGCTTTTTCGAGTAACTCTTTGGTCTCTGAACTCACCCTTATGATGATTCTTTCATTTGCTAATGTGGCCATCAGCCTTACTCCTACCATATTACGGTTATTAGTTCGCTATAGATATCCACTATTCATTTACATTGATTTATGCAGAGCTCAAGGAACATACTATTTGATGAATTTAACATCAATTTTAACAAAAGCCAATATACGTACCAAAACGACGTCACATTGTGTGACAGAACAAGCTGTATCAGATAGAACAAAAATCATCAAGATTTGGGCAAATAAATCCAAATATGCAAAGCTATTAAACTTCATATCCATTCAAAATGAGACTTTTAATTTCTTCGATACACTCAATGTAAACTTTGAACAACCTATTGCTGACGAATCAACAATGACTTCATAAATTTCAACATCATCAAGTTGATAACAAGAGAGTATTTTAGTTATTAACTGGCAGGTAAAATGTATCGCGATGTTCATGCCAATACACTTTTTCGCTCCTGCGCCAAATGACAGTGGGCAGCCTTCACGATCAGGCTGAAACTGGTAAGGATGGTCAAAAACAGCAGCATCGAAATTGGCTAATCCGGTATAAAGCAGAGCTCGATCTCCTTTATTGAAACAGCTATTTTTATATATCAGTCTCTCTTTAAATACTCTATCTACGGAAAGCACCGGGCTAGATATACGATAAGTTTCAATAACAATGCTTTTAATATTATTTTCCGTCACTGTGATTGCATTGTTTTTAATATAAAACAATGTCGCAGCTATCAATTGCATCGTCGTTTCATGAGCAGCAATAAATGTTACCGACAGATCAGCCACAAATTTCTCAACATGAATCAGCTCCATTACTTCACCGTTAATCGTCATTTGCCGTAAAATTTGCTGATATATAGCAATAAAAGATTCCGCAATCGACACAAAATGCGCCTTCCCCCTCACCTTCCCATCAAAAAACATACCGACATTTAGGGCGTGGGCAGAAAAAAAGGCTGAGGCTTTCAACCCCACTAAAGAAGCAGCCAATAAGTTATTCACTCCCCTTAAATGCTCCTCAGTTATAACATCTGACTCTTTTAAAGAAGATAAAAGATCATTGGCGATGATTTCAAAATCTATTTCGTTAAATTTGCCACGAATAAAACTTACTGCATCATTATTATGTTTATCATCATTAAAAATGAGCGAATTATTAAGATAAAAAATAAATCTGGCAACTCTACTCTTATCTGATGCAGAAAATATTTCTAACGGAATGCTCAACTTCTCCTTTATCACATAATCTGAATTCAGAAGATAAGAACAAATATCATACGAATAACAATGCCATATTGCTTGCTTAGTATCGTAAAAAAATCCTTTTCCTTCAGGATCGCTTAATTTTACGCTATCCATTTTTTTCTTATATTCATTAATTAAAATAGTCATTATAGCGATCCCCATATAAATTAACGCTCTTCGGGTTATAAACTATCCCGACAATCACTAATAAATTTATTTATTACCAATTAAAAACCAGAAGATATTTCATTTGCACTTATTTAGTCAGCCTATCTATTTATAATTGAGAAACCTGTTTTAATAGAATAAATAAAAGAAAAAATATCTCCATTCTTACATAGAATAGAATCACCTGCTATTTTTATACACAGGAATAACACAATTCTGAGTTACACAATTAAAATCATAACCGTTCAGATAACCTCATGACCGTTTTCTATTTATATTCCCTCTACAGTAAATAATTTTAAATAATCATAAAATTAAATTATCACCTTATATTCTATTTCTAGCTCAATATGGTTACTTGCGCGCATTTTTAGTATGAAAATCGTGATAAATATCACAAAAAATTTTACTCCGCCAACTACAATAAATTAATTAAATCATTAAAATCAATATATTATAAATCACTGGGTCATAATGGCCTATTTTTCTTACCTTCGATAACAACCCAATAAAATAGCTATTCAAGCCATTTTCCAATACATAATTAACCTTCACTTAATATTCATGTAAAACATTCATGATGATATACTTTACATTCTATACTTTTACGCTACTATAAAAATATACGATATATAATTTATGATTACTATTCATAAGTGCAATTAATTTATAGACAATAAATTATCAAAAACAGCAATTAAATATTGCGCCCAATAGGTTAATGTAAATCATTCAGATTAAAAACAATAGCAAATAAAAACATATTTAAATTGGTTATATTTCTATGGTAATTATTAGTTTAGTTATTGCATTTATCACAATAAAAATAGAAATATCAGAGAAACTATTGTTATTTCTATAATAATCATTCATTTAATCCATTAACCAGGAGTAGAATATGAAAGAGACTGAGGAAAAAGAAAAAGGTGAAATGCTTGAAATTAATAATCATTACTTCTTCGTTGTTAATCTTACAAATGAAAACTTAATCGGTGATGTGACTTGGAGTAGCTCTGGAAATACAAGTACTCTTAATGTTGATGGGTTACATCCAGCAACCGCTTCACTTATCCAAGAATTCTATCCAGAAAGTTGGAAAAATGATTATTGGCAATGGACAGCAAAAGGAAGGAGATATCAATTAAATTGTTACGATAATGATATCTATGTCGCTGTTGTCATTAGCGATTTTGGCATGAGCGTATTACCTACAGGAACCAGCCCGGATGCATGGAAATGGTAGCGTTTTTTCCACTCTATTATTTATGTAAGTAATATGCATCATGTGGGAAATATCGATATACCCGTTATCTTTCAAGTTGCCTCTTTGTTGGCTGCGCTCACTCACCCCGGTCACATAGTTCGCTATGCTCCCGGGGATTCGCTCCCTTGCCGTCGCGACGCATCTTGAAATCCATAGGGTATAGCACTCTTACATAAAACAAACTACAAGCCGGCAAAACAGAGATCGTGATTTTATCACGATCTCTGTTCAATCGACTTAAAATCTTTCCTTTAAAGAATTCTTTAACTTTATTATCCACAATTTCAAACTCGCCCTATATTATTCGTTGCCCCAGATTACCAAATTAAGTGATTTATCACAATTGGCACTCTAGGGCGGCTTTTTCCTAATAATCGTTCTTGTCTACTTGATCCTTTCAGAAGCCTCATCCCCAATTTTGAGCAACAAAAACGAATTTTAGCAAACCTAATAAAATCACTAAACTTTTCAAACCCTCAGTATAAATAAAAGCAGGAAGTTCGGATAATCATCAAAATCTACTATATATTTAGTAGAAAGAACAATTAAACATGTATAAGACAAATACCCATATAAATTACTCATTTGTAATTATTTATTTAAGATAAATTATTATCAGACAATCCTTCTTTCTCACTCCATTTCTTTAGTAATAATATTCTATCCTGTATATATCTTTCAGATAATACTTCCAGTTTCTCTATTTTCCCCACTTGTAACTTAAGAAAATTATTGCTGAATTCACACCAAGAAACTAAAAAGAATTCATTATTGAAAAAGATCGACAGTGGACAGATTGTCTTCACAGTATGTGTATTATCTAAATCAAGGAAAGTTATCACTATTTTTGATTTATGGTATATCGCTTTTCTGATATCAGATAACATTAAGTTATTATCTGTAACTTTACTGTAACCTTCTGTTTTTACAAACATGGGTGAATAATATAGCTGATCACGTTGTTCTTCAGGCAATACTGCGGCGATCTTAGATATAAAGCTATGAGCAGACTTAGACAAAACGACATCATTCTGTTCAATAACCCATTTATTACCCAAAACTAAGGCATCAATTTCATCCATCGTAAACATTAAAGGAGGCAACATGAAACCCGGTCGTAATATATAACCTAGACCTGGCTCTCCCTCTATATTTGCCCCCTGACTGTTTAGTAAAGCAATATCTCGATAAAGCGTGCGTAAGCTTACATTCAAATCACTAGCGAGTAATTTACCACTGACAGGATACCTTCTTTGTCTCAAGTATTGCAATAATACTATAAGTCTTTCGGTTCTTGACATTTCCGTACTCCTCATTTTAATAAAAATCAAATAGGATAAGGCCTTACTGAATAAATAATATTGAGTTACTAGCTAGTTACTCAATATAACTATTTATTCTTAATTATCTATCATGGAACAATGCCGAGATTTCTCTATAAAACCATCAACTCGAAATCCTATATTTAATATAGACCTCAATTGTCTGGATTGACGAAAATACTATTGCCGTCTTACATAATTACCAAACTCTGTCAAGAGTAAATGTTCGATGCATTACGCCGAAACAAGGTTGAAATCAGTGTCGAACATCGAACACAGAGCAAATATTTAAAAGTTTAATATACAGCTAATTAATACAAAAAATAAAATTCACATTCAATAAGATAACTTATCATAAGTAAACTTACTATGTATTAATGATATAAGAAAACACAAATATTAAAGTCAATTTTCACACTGCCAGTTAATGCCTCGGCAGAGAAAATATGGTCTTATTTTATTCGGACATATCTCTTCGTAATGCCTGGGAAGATGTTTTGATTTTATTACTCATAGTAAAAGAGCAATGGAACTAAAAGGCATATCCCAAATGGGTTTTACCTTAACACCTGTTGAAAAAAAATAAAATTTTTTAGGGAAGATGATAATAACTAGTTTATCTTCAATTTATTTTTGGTATCAAATTATTAATATCGAAGGATAATATTACACAAATAATAATCCCGATAACCTGATGAATCTATGTAAACATTATATACCCGTCATCTTTCAAGTTGCCTCTTTGTTGGCTGCACTCGAAAACCCCAGTCACATAGTTATCTATGCTCCTGGGGATTCGTTCACTTGCCGCCGCGCTGCGGCTCGAAATCTACTAGGTATAGTATAAAATAAGTTAGCCTTTCTTATAGCCATTCAGCCAAAATTGCTCACTAACCCAATCTGAAACTTGTATCATATATTCGTTTATTTTATTTAAACAAACATGAGCCTCAGATTCATAACATAATAACTTATGATTATCACCCCATAACTGATCTAATTTTTTCACTTTATCGATCGGAAATATATCATCTAATTCACCATGAACAGTAAAAACCTTGGTTTTACAAGGTAAAGAGACATCCAATTTAATTTCATCAAAAAGAGACTGCATACAATTATTATCTTCCATAAATGCAAACTGGAAATCTTCTTTAAGCCTTCTTGGCAACTTATCAAACTCTGCTATTTCAGGTCCACCGGATAAATTGACGATACAACAAAATTTATCGCCAATTTTTTGCGCAACGCGTAGAGCAAAATAACCACCAAAACTAATTCCTAAGAAACAGAGGAGATCACTATTAATTCTAGCGTCATCCTCTAATAATTTAACTATAGAAGAAACATATAATTCCATATCGATAGCTATTGGTGAGTTTCCAAGATTTATTCCCTGTCCTGGTCCATCAAATATAGCTACCGCCATATTTTTCCCCAAGAAAAACTCGGCTAAAGATAATATTTCAATTTCAGTCATTGAATCCAATCCATTGGATAAAATAACACAAGGCAAAGGATGATTCTCTTCTTCTTTATACCCTTTAGGGAATATAAGGAAAAACGGCATATGAAACTTATCGACGACAATATACTGATGCTCAACTAGCAAATCACTATATTTTATACTAGATAAAAAACATGAACGAATATACTCTCTGAGTTGTATCTTTCTGCTCCTATCACTGAAATACATAAATTCTGCCCAATGATAACAGGCAGCAGCACTCCTCAAAGCACGAACATGGCTGACTTCGCTTTTAGCCGAGTTTGCGATACTAATATAGCTATCACCCACTTTTGACCAATTAATCATCCATTCATACCAAAACTCTTCAGAGGATAAATCTAAATTTCCCTCTGAAAAATGACTCAATGCCGCAACAACATCTCCCCAATGAACTTGGGGAGCATATTGAGAATTTAAGAAAAATAGTCTTGGCATAAAATAACCACAAGTAGCAAGAAGTTCTGGCGAAATTCTATTGGGTTTATTTTTATTATTCATCTTACTTTCCTTTGATTTACTAAATACGAGCGTCTAACCACTCTTTACAGGCAAAGACCATTTTCTTACTATTTTCTGAAATAGCATTTTTTACTATCTCTCGTTGTTTTGCTTTATCTTCTGTACCAAATTTAACTGCACATAAATCATGATTTAACTCAACATCATGACTAGAAACAATGAATGAACCGCTTCCTTTATTAAATATCCGCCATGAACCACTATGAGACTTTAATACTAAAGGCGGCTCTGGTTGGAAATATTCAATCGATAAATTATCTGCATCACAGAATCGTATACTACGGAAAGTCTCATTTCCATTTGGTGTTGATACTTCCATATTAAATTCTTGATATTTATCATCATTGTAAATGACTTTTACTGAATCACAATGAGGCAATATCTTACCCCAGTCATTGATATTTAAAAATATATTATAAACATCATCAACTTGGTGAGGAATATAATATCCTGCTGAGAAAGTTAATAAATTTGATTTTTTATGACTTTCTACCTGGCTCTTGAAACTATCCATCTCCATTCGAGTATTATCATTAATAAATGAGATAACAAAGGAATTAGCCTGATCATGATTATCGATACCATCAACGATACCACTGATATCCTCTAATAAAGTCCAGTTCCTTTGTACTGTTAAAATACAGCGTTGATCATTAATAGGAATGATTTGCCATCTGCCAGACATTGTTTTGAATAATGGCATCGGTGTAGGCATAACATAGTCAACCCGATAAATAGCATCAAAATAATATCGTTTCGTTTGCCAACTTACTGCTTTATTATTTTGTTTTGCTTTGATTTCAACCAATTCTTCATTGCCTGATCTATTTAAAACTTCCGCACCATCACAGAACGAAAAAATATCCGTCCAACAAGAGACATCCTTAACCAAAGCATAGACCTGCTGCGCTGGCGCTTCACATACGGCTGAGTGGGTAATCGTTCCTTTTAATATTTTTTCTACATCCTCTGTTGACTCTACAATATTTTTTATGTTCTTGAGTTCTTTAACTGAATTATTATCAATAGCTTTACTGATAAATTCGTGTGCCTGTTCTACTGTTTCAACACCATCAATTAACCCAGTGATCTCAGACTCAAGATCATACAAATGCTCTAACAATAGCACACATTGCTGAGAATTAATTTTAATCACGCGCCATGACGTTTCCATTTCTTTAACTAATGTCATTGGCGGATTCAGTTTCGATTTTATACTGAATGTTTCTGGATAAAATTTACGGTCTGATTCCCATTGCATTAAAATACCGTTAATTAAGGCTTTAACTTGTATTTTCTCTCCTTCTTTATCTCTAAAGAGAACTTTTATTTCCTGACAGGGTTCAAACATTCCCGGCCATTTATCAGAATTAATAATAATTTGATATACATCTTCTATTTGAGCATTACAGACAATTGAATGTGATTCTACATAATTCATTATTGGTTCCTCAATGTAAATAATTTTTTAGGATCGATTGATTTAATTAACTCTGATTTCAATATCTTATCATTATGGCTCTTTGGAAAGTATTCATCAGTAACATAGAACCAATCCGGCCATTTTTCTCGACTAAGTTTACTCATTAAAAAGGATGAAATAATATCTTCAATTTCAGGTAATGACTTCTTCGATATCTCTCCACTCATGCAAGCAACCGGCTGATCAATAGCAACACCATTTTCATGGAAAGAAAAACCAACAACCGTAGCCACATTCACATTGGGTATTCGGGATAAGATAGATTCAATTTCTTCAGGATAAATTCTATGTCCGTTAGCACTCATAAAAGTATTTTGCTTACGTCCCTTTAAAACTAAATAACCTTCTTCATCTATATAACCGAGATCGCCAGTGGCAAACCATTCATCAGGAGGCGTTATTTCTCCAGACAGGACATCATAATATCCTTCCATAATACTTTCACCTCTTAGTATAATTTCTCCGATATTATCCGATGAGCCTATAATAGGTTTAACTGCCACTTCCAATGTATTATCAATCTTGCCAACACAATAAATTGAATTGAGATATCTTTTATCACGATGATCTTGCTCATCTACCCAACAGAAAGGACCATAAGTTTCACTTAACCCATATCCCTGCACCCATTCACAGCCAATTAATTGGCGCCCTTTCTCAAGTACGCTAGGAGGCATCGCCGCAGCGCCATAAGCAACCACCCGTAAACAAGAGAGATCGATATTAAGTTCTGCTGTCGATTTAACGAATAATTTCATTGATTCTGGGCGTAACATAATATGAGTGATTTTATTGCAAGAAAGATAATCAGGCCATCTCTCTACATTTCTATCTTCCGGTATAAAAAGTGTTGATTGATGTAATAATGAGCCAAAAGAAAAAATCACTCCAGTTGTATTATTCAACAAACCTGACATGAATATTTTAGCATCTTGCGTAAATTTTAATTTCTCGGTCACCGAATAAATTCGTCGACATACTAACGATTCTGAAATACTAATGGCTTTCGGTTTACCTGTACTCCCACTGGTGAACAGGACAATAAAGTTAGCAATAGGTTGCGGAGAATAAGTTATCATTGGGATTTCCGCGATATCATCACTAACGCCGATCTTATGATCTGAAATATCAATCACATTAATGCTGTTTTCTTTTAATTTTCCAACAAAATGTTTATCTTTTTTGAGATAAACAACAAAATCGTATTGCACTTCATTGGTGAAATTAATCCATTCATCGATTGTCGCTGATGATAAATTATAGGGCATTAATAAATGCAGCCCCATAGCACTGGCGGCAGCTAAAAAGAAAACACCTAATTCATCATGTTCAAATATAACAATGACTTTATTACCTTTTTGCACTCCTCGACTAAGTAAATCATCAATTAAATGGGAAACAGAAGATATGACCTCTTTTCTTGTATAATGATAATCCTTAGTGACAATACAATCATGATGTAAGTTATCATGCTCTGAATGTAACAACATAGAGATTAGTTTCATTTCTGTTTCCCTTTAATTAGCAATTAATTTTTATCGTTTAAACTTGATGAGACGAAATCAAGAACGGCTCTTCCTGTTTCCCAATTACTGAACTGACTTTTCGTCACAGAAATACCGAACTCTTTCGTAATCTCTTTTGCCAAGTCAGCCAATTCCGTAGAATCCATATCATAGGCATCAGCAAGGTTTGCATCCATATTGAAATCATCAATATTAACGTTAAGAAAAAGAGACAAAATCGTTCTTATTTTTACTTCTGGATTATTATTCATATATTTTTCCTCGCGTAATTAAATATTTTAGAGATTAAATTGCTGAAAAACTCAACGCACATACATGACCTTGGTTACTAAAGCGCTGAATTATTATTTGGTTAGTATTTGAAAGTTCATTTATTTTATTAGATTGTTGATCTCCATCCCCGTTATTTTCTGACAAAAATGATGATGCCAGCACTGAATCAATTACCCCGCTGACTGAAAATTGGTTATTCAAATAGGGTCTCAGATTTATAAATGATGTTTTTATCTCTTTATTTGAGAAAGCCTTACTCGTTATCTCTTTTTCATCATCATATATTCCATCCATAATAAACACAGCATTCTCATTATGGTTAAATAGCTCAGCAGTATATTCTAAGGTGTTATCCCTGGTATTTTTATCCGGTGCAAAATAATCAACAAAACCGGTTAATTCACACAATATCGAAGCGCCACGTTCTAAAGCATGTTGCCTCTCTTCCAGCACTAGAAATGCAGCGCCTTCGGAAAAATCTCCAGGCCGTTTTTCGCCAAAAACCTCAGAGTGTTTTTGGTTTGACGCTTTCTCCAGCAAATTTTTAACTAATTGGCTGGAAAGATGCTCTGACGCGCCACATAACATCACTTCCGCAACACCATTAGAAATCGCTTCCGCTGCATAGCCTATTGCTTGCATCCCTGCCACATCGGAGGTGGAAAACGTTTTAGATTGCGCGCTAAAACCATAAAGCAGTGACAATTGCCCTTGAAGCGCCGCAGGGAACCATGCTGTGGCAACATAAGGTCCCATTCCCGTTATGCCTTCAATATGGAGCGCTTTAACTTCATCCTCAATATATTGCCATCCGCCAAAACAGTTTCCGACATATATGCCAACGCGATTGGGATCAAGCTTATCTACATCCAATCTACTCGCTTTTAATGCCATTTCAACGGCGACGATACCATAAGCCGAAAATTCATCAATTTTGCGTCTTAGGCGGTTATTGATATATTTTGCCCCATCGAAATCACTCAATGTTCTTATTACAGAACTTGCGGTGGTATTATTTTTCGATTCCTGGCCCAATAACTTCTGCATGACTTTTGATTTTATGGAGGTGACATCATTGCCATCAGGATGTATTGCACCAACACCGGTAACGACAACTCTTCTACGCATTATCTACTGCCCTCATAACAATAACACTGTGAATACCAGAAAAACCACTCGATAATTTTAATGCGGTCTTAATTGGATATGCGCAACCTTGATTAGGAATATAATCTAAATCGCAATCAGGGTCCGGTGTTTGATAATTAATTGTTGGGTGAATATACTGCTTTTCTATTTCCAGACATAATGCTACAGACTCGATCGCATTAGCGGCTGCTAAAGCATGACCTGTCATTGACTTTAATGAGTTAATTGGAATATCAAATGCATTTTCTCCCAAAACAAATTTAATCGCATTTGATTCGTTAATATCATTTTGAGCCGTAGAACTGCCATGAGCACTAATATAATTTACCGCTGATGGTGATATCTGGGCATCCTTCAATGCCATATCAATGCATCGCGCCATTGCCATTCCATCCGCTGGCAAGTCAGTCATATGATAAGCGTTATTGACGGACGCATACCCTGCTAATTCAGCATAGATATGTGCTCCACGCTGCTTAGCATGTTCATAAGACTCTAAAATTAATATTCCACACCCTTCAGCAATCACAAACCCATCCCGCTCAAGGGAAAAAGGACAAGTCGCTGCTTGCTGATTTTCCAGCTCTCTTGATGATAGCGCCCCTAAAGCTTCAAAAGAGCCGATAGAGAGTGGACAAAGCGGCGCTTCACTGGCGCCAGCCAACATAACATCCGCTCTGCCATAACGGATATGCTCCATTGCAATGCCTAATGCATCAAGCCCTGCCGCACACCCGGTTGATATGTTACTGACGGACATAGATGCGCCATATTTTTTCGCAACAGAGGTGGCGGCAGAGCTGAAATCAAAGCTGTCATAATCTTCTGATTTAATTAAATCAGGGTGAATATTCTCTTTGCCCCCTTTGGTGATCCTGAGCAAACACTCTTCCATTCCCTCAGCATCGGCAATCGCTGTTGCTATCGCAACACCAAAACGCCGGCCATCAATGTCTGAAGGTTTTAAATTTGCATCTTGCATTGCCATTTCAGAGGCTTCTAGCGCAAACTCAAGATATTTACGCTCACTTTTCAGCACAAACTCTTTGTTATTACTCTTGCTACCGTCAACTTTTCCTATTGCTCCGCTTTTAAAACCAAATTTTTCTCTTCCCCACTCATATTCAATTACCCCCGATTTGCCGTTATGAATATTGTTCCAAAATTCATTAACGCCAACACCTGTCGGTGCAACAACACCTAGCCCTGTCACCACAACTCTACGCGGTTGAGATTCATTTCTGTTATTTATTATCACAATAATTATCTCGATAAAATATAAAATAAACACTTATTCAGGTAAGTTTTATTAATATAAATCTCACCCATTTTCATTTAAGAAAATCATTATTTTCAAGTAGTAAGATTAAACTACTTTATTTATCTTCAAATTCACATTTGTTATATATTTTTTTTGATTTTTATCTCCTAACAAAAATTTTTGAAAATAAGCACCAAACCATAACTCCATTTGAATACCCATTTGGTTATTTCACTGATTTTTCATCTACTTAAACTGCAAGAATAATATGAATATTTCAGGTTAAACCAAACTAAGTTAACTCCCTTCAATCTGCATATATACCTGTCATTTTTCAAGTTGCCTCTTTGTTGGCTGCACTCACTCACCACGATCACATAGTTCTCTATGTTTCCGGGGATTCGCTCCCTTGCCGTCGCGATGCACCTTGAAATCCATAGGGTATAGATAGAATAATTAAGCTTTTTCTTAATGACTCAATTTATTCTTAAAAATCATCCAGAAAGGAGATGACAAATTTATTATCATAGAGCTTATAGCTGCTCACACTACAACATAGCAAAGATAATATATCTTTTGCTAACTTATTTATCACCTTGCTCACTGGAATTTCCGATTAAATCGGCGTATCTACTCTACCTCTAGTTATTAATTTACACTGAGCTATATCTTTGTGGATTCGATACAAGTAAATCATGCAATGCACAATTCATACCTTAAGCACCTTCTCTAAACATTTATACCCGTCATCTTTCAAGTTGCCTCTTTGTTGGCTGCACTCACTCACCCCGGTCACATAGTTTTCTATGCTCCCGGGGATTCGCTCCCTTGCCGTCGCGATGCATCTTGAAATACATAGGGTATAGGGCATATTAGATTTAGTTGTATGATCTTGAAGTTTCTTTTCTGCTCATATTTCCCCCGTCTTACCATATAATTACATATAATTATTATAATATTGCGACTACTCTACTCCATGAAGCATCTGCTTTCTCTAATTTTATTGGAAAACAGCACACTTTAAATCCATAAGGTTTAGGAATACTGGTTAAATTACAAAGCCGTTCTATCTGTAAATAAGGATGATCTCGTCCGATAAAATGAGATGGCCATAAGCAATCTTTATTCCCGGTTTTTTTATAATCGTTAATCATCTCTATGAATGGCCGATCAAAGCTAAATGCATCTGTCCCAATAATCTTTACCCCTTGCCCTACTAGCCATTGAACAGCACTACTTTCAATCGCTCTATAGTGAGTAAAATAGGATTTTGCCCCCATGAGTTTATCAGCTCCGGTATTGATAAGGACAATATCATTTTCTTTTATTTTATAATTAATTTTCTTTAATTGATTTTCTACCGCCTGTTTATCAATTGACTGATTATCATGACTAAAATCAAGCAATACACCATGACTATAAAACCAATCCAAAGGAATATCAGTAATTGTCGCTGGTTGATCTTGCCCTTCATGCCACCCATAGTGATAGGGAGCATCAATATGCGTTCCGGTATGCGTGGTCAATTGATAATACATCAGTGATAATCCCATACCATCAGGAAAATCTTTGTGATCAATGATCCACTTTTTGCGTTTGAACAGCTTTACAAAGGCTCTCTTCCACCATGAATTAGTATGGAAATACAAATAACTCTCACCTAATTTATTGGCGCCCTCTTTATGATCAACGATTCCCCTAGTTACTTTCTCAGGTTCCCAAAAATCACAATCTATAGGAACACTTAAGTCAATAATATTACTCATCTTTGTTCCTTATAATTTCGGAATAATTTATTTCCTTGATATTTGGTGTAAAAATGACTTTCTTTTGAGATAAGGCACAAACAAATTGCTGACTATGAATCAATAATGTGCTCGCCTCTAATTCTTTCATATCTTTAACAGAATCAGAGTTATTAACCAATAATTTCTCATGTAAAGTCGAAGCAAATAATTTAATATATGCTTCAAGTCTAACCCAATAGTACAATGACATTAAATGATAATAGTTATTAAATCCGAGACTAACTCCTGATAGTTGTTTTAACATTATACCTTTCATATATTCCAACTCTTTATCCTTAATAAAACGTTCAATAATTTCTGAAAATTTTACCTTAGAAGGAGTGACTTCAATATCAACACCTATTTCACTTGAGCTAAAACCAATGGCGCAATAGTTTCCTGAAGCACTCAGTGAAAAATAATATTTGAAGTCTTGCTCCGTGGATATATAAGGTTTTCCGTTATCATTCGTTATGATTTCATAATCAGATAAATACTGACTCAAAACATAACGTAATGCAGCCCGTCTAAATATAAATCTTTTTCTTCTATCCGCTAAACAAATTTGGTTATGGCGAACTATATCAGAACAGTGAATTAACTGTTCAATAGAAGTTAAATCAATATCGTCGATTTTTATAATCCAAAGATCAAAAAAATCAGATGATAAAGAAATACCGTCCATAATTAGTAATTACCTAATCCACCACACACATTAAGTGCTTGAGCGGTTACGGCCGCGGCGAGAGGGGATGCAAGATAAGCAACCATTTCAGCCACTTCATTAGGTTCAACATATCTTCCGATAGGAACACGCTCTTCTACTCTTCTTTTCGCCTCTGCGACATCAGTGCCCCAAATTTTGGCGTAATGTTCTCTAACACGCTCCGCCATGTCACTCTCAACAAACCCAGGACAAACTGCGTTAACCGTAACGCCTGAACCATTACGTGCTAATTCAAGCCCCAAGGATTTAGTCAGGCCGACAACACCATGCTTAGAAGCAGAATAAGGCGCGCCATGAATAACACCTTGTTTCCCGCCGGTGGAGGCAATATTAATAATTCTGCCGCCAGATAACATTAATTTTCTTGTCAAAGCTTCACGTATAACAAAATAAGTGCCATTTAAATTAACGTTTATGACATTTTGCCAAGTTCGTGGGCTTATTTCAGCAGTAATACCGCCACCAGAAATGCCAGCGCAATTCACCAGAACTGTCAGCTTATTATCTTCAAGATCCAGTTGGTCAAACGCTTTTTTAACATCGTCATGATTAGAAACATCACAAACTATTTTCTTTGCAAATTGACTACCATATTTATTGCGTAGTTTTTCAATTGCACTATCAAGGCGCTCAGGAGTACGCGATAATAATATTGGTTCAAAACCATCCTCAGATAATCTTTCTGTAATTGCGAAACCAATATCTCCTGTCGCACCGGTAATAAAGGCATATTTCATCTGAACTATTCCTATCGTTATTTATACCCTTCATCTTTCAAGCTGCTGCTTTGTTGGCTGCTTTCACTCACCCCAGTCACATAGTTATCTATGCTCCCGGGGATTCGTTCACTTGCCGCCGCGCTGCAACTCGAAATCTATTAGGTATATATTATTGCTATTCACGGAAAAACACGATTACCCCTTACAAGCATTATTCACAAACTAGTGACAGTTTTTGTCAGCATTTACAAAAAATATTAACGGCTTTACGTAAAGATCAATAATATACCGGTGTTACATTTACAATAACTTATAATACCAAAACTCTTTATCATGTCACTATACAAATTCATTTTTCTTTAACTAATAGAGAGTAAAATAAATACCTAGAAATAATCACATGATTTAAAAAGTGTTGAAAAATAAGATGTTATGAATTAATCGTTAGGTTATTTTTTCCATGGAATAACAATCGATAAATGGGACAAAATACAATATAGGAAAACCAGAAAGATTTTATTACCTATCTCTTAAACAGGCTTATGTACCAAATTAGCTCCATTGTTGGCACAGAGTAAGACGAAGCACGCAGTCTTACCATGAGTATGTCAGACCGTTTAAAACCGGCGATACACAAAAATTAATCGCCGGCTGGCCTATGTGACAGTTTAATGTATGCCTGATTCCTCTATAAAATATAACTTTTGGTTATATTAAATATATCAATAAATATATTTCAACAACGTTATTAAAAGGAATAAAATATAAAAAACATGACTTCCAACTATTCTATTCTCTATTAGAATAGTTTGGTTCTTAATTTTATAACAAATAATTCTCTTATTAATAATAACCTTACCAGATATTTATTATAATATTTACGCGACTTTTATTATTTTATCTACAGCGACAGTCACCATACCTTGGTGATAACTAAATTCGAAATTCCAACCGAGTCGATTTAACATATTAAATAATTTATCAATAGTGTGGTTTTCCAACTTCCCATTAATGATCTCGCTAATTCTCGCTTGAGTCGTTCCCAAAAGCTCCGCCGCTTTTACCTGACTTAAACCACGCTCCTGAATCATCTTGCGGATGATCACCATTAGTTGAGCGCGAATATGCTTATCATTTGCTTCGTTAGGATTATTGCTTGATGAAACATAAGGGTTTTTCGTTACTATAAATTCCATAATCTCTACCTTAAAATCAGTACCAAAACCGATAAGAAAACGATATCAAACAGAAAATATATCAAATTTGATATAAACGCAAGTTATTCTACGTTTTTTTACGATACTCTTCGAGCTGTTTATAACGTCCAGCAGCCGTTTTGTAATCCTTTCTAGCCACTCCCTCTGTCTTCTTCTTGAATGTATGCAACACATAAATCGCTTCTTCAAACTTAGCGACATAAATCATGCGATATGAATCAGTACTTTTAATTGTCAACTGCATAGCATAGCGACCAATCGTTTCTCTCATGGATTTCTTCTGAGCTGGAGGATACTTCACTTTTCGCTCTTTAAGTAAATCGCCATCAGATAAAACCTCATAAAAATCAAAATCATCGAAAGAATGAGGATAGTCACACTGTAAGGCTACGAGTTCAAAGTTAATTCTATCACGTACTGCATTAGGGTAATTATCTATTTCTTCCTGAACTTTAGCATTCCAATAAATTACATCTTTCATAACAGCCACTCATTAATTAACATATAGTCATTCACCAAATTCATTAAAAAATATCGAATCCACTTCTAATGAAAAAACAACTCCAGATTTAAAGATAAAACAAATCACTACATCTTACTTATAGACCTTAAAAATACATTTATCTCTATAAATTCATAGAAAACATCTTAATCCATTTATTTAAATAAGATTCCAAAATAGCGCTACATCTTATACCACTCATAACTCTATATATAACAATGGGTTGAATAGGGGAATGTGTAGCAGAATTGTGAAAAGTTATTTAAAACAATAAGTCATTCAATTCAATTAAACGTTCCTATTAATTACCCAATTCAAAAAAACCCTCGCCGAACTGAATTGTATTTAATAATAGCATCCAATTCTCGTCACGAACAACAACTGATATAAAAACCTATTCACAGGTCAGGATTATCTGTTAATTTAGAAAGAATAAAATGATCTCCATTAGCTAAAAAATTAAAAACTATCATAATCTCCCTAAATAGATAAAACATCCCCCCTTTCATGATCAGCATGTTAACCCGATTTTGTTAATTTCTTACTTTCCACCAAGCTACCCTCCTACTTTCAGCAACAAATAATAGCGATTCAGCAATTGACTAAAACGGGTGTCAATTTGCATCAGTAATGCCAGAGATACGGTACCGCTCTTTTTTTGCTCCGCCAGTTGACGCAGCAACTCTTCTAACGGCGGAGTATTCGTCAACGGCTGCCGAATACCAAACACCATAGACTTCAATTCAGAACCGGTGAGATAACGACCACGTTTTTCATCCAATGCATCAAGTCGCTCTGTCAGATGTTGCAGGCGTAACTGAGCTAAATGGTAATTTTCTAATGCCGACATAGGCAACGCCGCTGCCTCACGCTGGTGTAACCACTGATTTTGCATATCCTGTACTGCTTGACTGGCCGGCCACAATGTACGTAGCTGTTGCAATAGCCGAGAGCCATAATTCAAAGGCCACAAGCCCGGCAAAGTGTTTAAATGTGTCAATTGCGCCCGACTCGCATCCAACGTTTTATCCTGTAACTGGCTCAATAGAGCCGCATTGTCCGATTGGTGTAATTCGGCAAGTTGAGCAGGAAGCAGTGTCTGCGGTAATGGCGCCGTCGTCGCCAGTAAAGCCTCAACCAATGGGGACGGTTGTCGCATCCTGTCCACCAGCCAACCGCCTGTCACAAACAACGCACAAAATGCAACCCCCGCCACAAAACCGTGCCAAGCTTTCCAGCGCGAGGTAGTCAAAGCCTGCGCGACTTTGACTTGCGGTTGCGCCGATGAGGTTGTCTCCTGTACCACATAGACCAGTTGCGGCGAAGAGGGTTCTGCGGGCAACAAAATAGCATTGCCTTCAATAGGCTGCGCCGAGGCGAGAGATACCGGCACCGCGCCCTTTTCCTGCTCCAAACACTCTAATCGCCGGGCGCTGTTGTGAAGCTGTACACGCAGGCTGTCGAGTTTACTGACATGTTTCAGTTCCAGACGTTGAAGCACTTCGCACAGTTGCTCAAGCACCTTTTCCACCCGGTAAATTAACGGCAAGTCAATATAGGAGAAGACGAGAGTACGCAATACTTGCTGTAAGCGTGCGACCAACCAAGCGAAAATTTCAATCCGTGCATGAGTTGGTTGAGGCCAGAACTGCGCCCATTGATGGCTCACTAATCCATCAATCAATGCCAATCCTTCATCAATACCAGCTAATCCGGCGCGCTGAGCTCGGGCCAACGTGTACCAAGCGGCACTTTGTAGCTCTACACCATTTAATCGAAACAATGTCAGGCAAAGTTGTTCAACTCTGGCCCAATTAACATCGGGCCGAGCAGGATGGTTCAATTTACCTATTTCTTCTTTTAGCGCACTGAATTCCGGCAGCGCACGTGGGTCATCCCCGGTATGTATCGTGTTACCGGATGATATTGCAGTCATAACAGTTATCCTTATCAGACTATTTCAACAAGCTAGCCTAAATGAAACAGAGGGTTAATCTATATGGCCTTGTTGACGTAAGTGGCGGATTAATACTTTCCCTTCCGGTACAAATTCCGTACTAAAACGCACTAATCCTATATCTTTCAACTCAGCGTTGATGTCATAACGCAGATGCCCCGGTTCAATTTGCGCTAGTAATGTCACATTGACTTGTTTCAAACGCGGTTCATAGGTCAACAACGTGTGTTCGATTGTGGCAATCAGATTCTGTGACGACGCGGGCAGTCCTTGCAAAATGATGTTGAGATCAGGCAGACCATAATCCGGTAAATGAGCAATCGAACCCGCACGACTACTAAGGATACGTCGCATATTATCCATTACGGATAAAATCACTTGATTCCGTTCCTCGATCTGATCGATATCCAGCCCACCGTAAAAGTTGAACATCAACATTTCGTAAAGCGAAGGTCTTAGATGTTTCATTGATCACCCCTTCATCGCATTCAATGTCAGGGTGCCGCTACCCAACTCGATCGTGAGCGGTTTATCAGCATCCAATTCGTCACGCCTGATCACCAACCGCCAACCATTGTTGGCGGCATCCGGTGTATGAAACAGCCCCACAATCCCAACAAACTGTGCTGCTTTCTCCATCGGCATGTCCAGTGACACACTCCCCTTCGGCGCCACTCTGATATCCCGCTGCGTCAGTCGATCCGGCTTAAGCACTTCACTATCGCCTTTCAACAGTTCCGCATAACGGGCATGCTCAAATGCTTTATTGTCTTTAAGCTGATAAACACGTACTACCGTGCTCAACGGAGTTTGCGCGTCGGTGGCGTTAAGCGCACTGCGCGCGCTAAAATCCAAACGCAACGTTTTCACCTGTTTATGAAAAATGGATTGCGTAACGGCTACCGTGCCGTCAGTTACAGTCTGTGTCAGACCACATCCAACTAACCCTTGCGTCATCAGACACACGATGCCGCCCATCACGACGGATTTAAAATTGATAGCTGCCATTCTCGGCCTCCCTATATTGATAACTCGGTAAGAGCCCTTGATAGCGCCCCAGATTAATTTTCACCATGCCTGAAACCGTTTGTGCTCCCGGTTTCAACCCCAATACGCCTGTTCGACCTAACCGAACGCGCTGTTTCCCTAACTGCGCCGATGGCAATACCCATTTAGGTAAAGTGAGCTGTAATCGCACACTGCAACGCCAGCCCAGATAAACACGCAGCAACACCAACAGATCGGTATGCAGTTCCCCCTGCGGTAACCACCCTTGAGCTTCATCGGTATCTTCGGTATAGAGATCCAGCGCCATTTGGCTGTTAACATCCGTCCCGACTTTGCCCAGTACGGGACGTTGAGAAAGTGGAATCGGATGGTGACGACTTAAACGAACCGGTTGGGTAAACCGTACTCGCCTGCGATCATGAGGAACCACCTGTACCTGCGTGAGAGGAGCCAACAGCTTGACCAGCGCCATCACGCCTTCCGCTATCCGGGTTGGCAACCGCATGATGCTGAGCAGCGCCAGAAAGCGAGAAGCCGGCGTCGCAATATGTTGCTGGCTGCCGGCGATCCCCAAACCAATCAGCCCAAGCAAGCATTGCGAGGTTTGATCTTGACCACTCGGTTCATAAGTCGCGGGATAGGAATATTTACGCCAGATACGGTAATACTGGGTCATTATTCGATGGTTAAAAATATCCAGAAAATCTGCTACGCCTTCATAGCCTTCACTCTGCTGAACAATATCATTCAGATAAGCCGTCGGTAGTGGTGAATCCACGCCATACAAGCCAAGAAACGTTGTGCGTACTGTCGGCGGCTGTTCAGGCTGTTGCTCATCCCATTCCACACTTTTCAGTTCACCGGCAGGAAAACCCATACCGGGATCAGGCCGGAAACGGATCGGATCATCACCGGGCGACATCGTACTACCCAACGGCGGACACCCATCCCGCATACTCTCCAACAACTGACAGAAGCGATAAAAGTTAAAATCGTAAATATTCGGCGCCAGTTGCTGCATTAACCGGGAATACGCTGATTGTGATTTTCTTGCCATCGCAAACATCTCCCTGAAGGTTGAAGGATTAGTGTCAATTGGTTAAACAGATGAATATCGGTATACAGCGAGAAGAAACGGTTAAGCAGCTCTCCGAATAGGAAAATATCGCCTTCGCCGGAAAAGCCGCTGCTGTTCAGCGTAATCTCAATATCAACGCCCCGTAGTAGAAAGCCCTTTTCAAAACGTTCGATCAACGCATGTTTCACCCCAACAATGGCATCCAGACAACGGCAGTTCATCTCGTCATTCGTCCAGTTATAAAGCCCTAATGTGCCGCGCAGCACTTCCGGGTTATCCATCATGCTAAGAAAGTTAGAACCGAGATGACTCAATATCCGCCAGTGGAAACGGTCATTCGCCGGGGGATAACAGGGCAACGTCGGTGAACAAAGGTTGCTTACGCGCAACTGGCCTGCGGCGGAGTGTAATGTCTGCTCAAGTTGCGTATTACGTAATGCCTGACGAGGCAACTGGCCGTTGGTGCCGGTGATACGCAGTGAAAGGGTTTCATCATCAATCTCTGGGTCAGTTTCAAACGATTCCCCGCCGAGGATCAGCCAGGTATCGTGCAAACCCGAAGGACTTCGACATACACGAGTATGGAAATAACGCTCTGGTGCGGAACTACGCATGATACCGCCCCGATGGCGAAAACTGCTGAACGGCACAAAACGCTGCGCATCACCTCGTCGAGAAGAGGAGACTTCATCCACCGAATAAATTTCGGTATGACCATCCTGAATGCGCATCGGGCGCAGTAGATACTCATTTTGCAGCCGCGAAATGTGCATCGGATCGGCTTCAACATTGAACAAATTGATTACCGGCACACAATGCAATCGGATATTTTCCGCTGAAAACTTCAATTCATAGGGCCACAGCTCACTGAGTACGATATCCAACTCAAACCAAGGCGTACCGGTAGGAATCTCTAACGAATCCAAGCCATTGAGCGCCACAAACATAAATTTTTCGCGGAAAGTGAAATATTCCAGCAACAACTGATAACCACTGAACGCGCTCCCTTCTTTCGGCCATAAGAGATCATCACTGTCAAACCCCATCGGTGAAAAAGAGCCATTATTAAGATGAGAACGCTTTTCCTGATTCGGCAAACGCGCGTAAATATGTTGAGTCTGTCGGGTTAACGCCAGATGCAAGGCAGAACTCACCGGCCGGCCCGCTTTGAGGTACAGAGGCAACCGCGTCAAATCCACTTTATCCCACTCCGTCAACTGACCGCAGTCAAAACGCAAACGGATCACTGAACGGCCGTCGGCTTCATTCTGCAACGTAGCAGAGGCGATATGCAGCGGTGTAATCTGCACATCACGGGTAGTCCGGTAATAGCAGCGGGTCTGGCTTGGTCCTACGGGCTGAGATATCACTTCAAACCCTTTGGCGATCACTTCACTTTTTGCCAAAGTCTGATAATCGGGCGCCAATTCAACAATGGAAAGTGAAGGAATAGTCCGCATATAGTGCGGCCACAGCAAACTAATCAGCCCTTCCGTCAGTTCCGGCAAATCATCGTCAAGTTTCTGGCGCATCCGCCCTATCAAGAAAGCGAAGCCTTCAAGCAATCGCTCCACATAAGGATCGAGATCCCGCTCGTCACTCAGATTCAGCATGGCTGCCCGGTCTGGGTGCGCCTGCGCAAACTCTTTACCAGCTTCACGCAGATAGTGCATTTCCGCCTCGTAATAGCGGAGAATTAAATCATCCATATCATCACTCTTAATGGTTGTTATAAAACGAAAAGGAATAAAACAAGTCGAGAAGGCGTATGGCGGCGCCTACAACTGATAAACAGAGTCAATCACCCACAAAGCACCGAAGCTCTGACCGGATCAATCGCCACCAATCCCGCCAGCAGCGTCTCCATCCGTTGCGCCATCCTCGCTTTATCATGTTCACTGCGTTGGGCTTTCATGCGCAGCAACTTAAGCAGACACGCCTTCACCTCAAACATCAGTTCCGGCTCCCATTCGCCAAGATTGAATTGCTCATCGGCGTCAAGCTCCGTCAGTAAATGCAGCGCCATTTCATGCTTGCCGTATTGCTCAGCCACCCGCGCCATCAGCAAGCGCTGTAACCAGCGGTGGCGCGCCCCATTGATACTGGGCAATTGCCCCAACCAACGTAACGCCGCATCAATGCCTTCGCTGTCCGCCAATTGCAGCGCTTCCGCCTCCAGCGCCAACACGTCATCATCATGTCGAGGTTGTGCCGGTAAATGCTCAAACTGCCAATCTGCCTGATGGTCATGAACCTGTTGGGTGATCCAATTGGCGGTCACCTCATCAGCAAAAGGCGTTCCATCGTTATAGGCCAGACTCTCCAGCCCCGGCAGCCGTTCAAGCAGTATTCTCAGATCGTGTTTCATGATGTCCGCCCAACTTTCATAAGGGCAGCCCAATCGACTCAATGCCTGACAGAGATACCATTGCAAATCCAGACAAAAATGATTCACCCCTTCCGCAAACATGCGCTCAACCTGCTCCAATAACTCATGCCAGTTTTGTTGCCGGTAGAGCCGCTTTAGTTGGGAACGGTATTCGGTGCGGGGAGGAACCAGACGAGTACGCCCATCAGCATCCTGTGGTGGTAGCTGATGGACGGTATCCCACCGGACGCTACGTATCAGCCGGGCAGAGGAGAGCCAACCCTGAGGCTGATCACGCAGATAACGCACCAGTTCACGCGCCTGATCTAACAGATCACGCCCAGATTGCACCTGACGCCAAACCGGTGGCTTACCCGGTGCTGACGCATTACTCTGCCCCGCCGATGGCGGTACTGGAGCGGCAGTTTGCGGCACCACCGCATTTAATCCACCGGACTGAGCTAATCGGTTCTCCAGCGTTCTTGCCAGCCCGACGAAACTTGGACGAGATTCTTCATCCCAAGAGGCAAAGGATTGTTCCAGTAACGCCAACGCGGCCAGAATATGGTCAAAGTCAGTCCGATTTACCTCTGGGTAGCGTGATAAACTGTCCCGCATTTTGGCGCCAGTCAGCCACTCCAGCGCAGCTTTACGGCTGCTAGTCCGACTGGGTAACAGGGCTTCGCCAAAACGATCCGCCAATCCAGCCAATAGCGCCAACCCTTCTGCCAGACCACGTTCCCCCTCACTATGCAGACGCGCCCACACATAGTAAGTCGCCACGCGGACATCTTTGCACCGGGTGGTCAACAGCTTTTCCGCCAGTTGACAAATCAGAGCGGTATCAATGCCACTAAGTTTATTGACCTCCTCCCGCATACACAGAAAATCATCTTCATAGACCGGATCATTACCCGTGGGTACATCGGTACTAATGGGTAACAACCAGTTTTCCCACAGCGCCGCGTTCTGCCGTGCTTCTGCCAATGCATCACGTTCAATAAAACAACTCGCAATTAGCTGTTGCAGCATCTTTATATTCTCCTTTGACACTGAATATCTCTGTCAGCCATTGAAACTTGTTTTATTTCAACTAAAGAGACAGCAATAACTTCACCATTGCTATTGAGCTGATCGCTCAAGCGAATAACACCTTTAAACATCATGAACCCTATATCATTAAGGATAAATTTTTCACATTTAGAACGTGATAATATTATCGTTCGGATTATTCAATGCTGCCTGTGAAAGTAGCTTGATGACTTTTATAAGGTCGTCTCTTTCGACAAATTTCTTTGAGAATACAATGTCGATTTTTTTATTTAAATTAACAACAATCAGTACACTGTTTTCACGCTCCTCCACCCTATTAATACAGCCATAGGGCAAGAAAATAGTTTTACTCAACGCGGTTGGTGTTAATAAAAATCCCCCTTCTGTCTCGGCGAAGAAATAACGACCTTCTGTTTTACGATATGAGAGACAATGCATAACCGTCATCATCATACAAATACTAACCGCGCCCTTCATTGACATAACCAGCGTTATGCAACCAAAAATACACATCCTTTTCCAATACCTATCCCGTACAAAATAGACCGTGGAATCAGACGTCACATTACCTGCCTGATATTGATATTCATAGAATGGGGATAGTGCAACTCGTTGAATTGATAACAAACACCCAATGAAATAAACCACGCCAAATGGAAAAAGACAAGATGCAATAAACGAACTGATTTTCGCATACTTTGGCGCTTTGAGAATAACAAACAGATTAACCACCTCCAGCAAAATAAAAATCAACATCAAAGCATTGAATATCGATAATTTAGCAACAAGATGTCGCTCTTCATAAGAAAGATCAAAATAACCAGCACCAGCTACCTTTATAGCAACCAGTAAGACAAAATAGGTTAATACATTAATAGCCAAACCTACCCAAACTATTTTATAGATCTGATTCACAAAAAAACCTTAATTTACACAAAATTACAAACAAACCGAATAAAAATGGACAAAACTTTACATTGGATAATTCGTTACTGAATTCCCCAAAGAAAAGTAATCTCTTAATATCTCTACGTCTCGTTATAGATAATCCCGAAAACTCCCCATTACATGCTCTCTTTAATTTTCCTCCACGGCTTTATTACTTGAATTAGTAATAGTAGTAATAGCTGGAGTAACAGCTCTTATCCGGCAAAACCCGCTTACCACCCTTATTCAATTTTCCATCCGGGGAATTAGCTTTGATTTTCCTCAACCTCTTCAGTTCAGGGATTTTAGCTTGAAAATTCATTATTTCCTGCTCTGCTGCTTTTTTGCTATCGGAAAAATTGATGGCTTCTTTATAAGGACGAAAGGTACTCATGAGATATCCTTAATTGCATCAGCAAAACTTTTACGTTGTTCTTCATACAGTTAATTCCTATTTTTAATTACTTAAATTAGTAATAGTAATAATGGCTTGCGAAACATCCATCATCTGGTAAAACTCTTTCATTCTCTTTACCGGCTCCCTCATCTAATGAATTGGCCTTGATTTCTTTCAGCCTCTTTCTTGTGAATTGGCGAATATTGAGATTCGTAGGATTAGGGAAACCCAATACCGTGAAAATCTCTTCAGCCAACCTAAATGTCGGTTTAGGTTTTCTCATGCAGGAAAAATAGATTAACGGTGAAAGGACAATTGCCATCAACCCACAAAATGAAGCGATACATTTTATATAATCAATCATATCCTCTCTGGATTGCTCATGAAAAAGGCACGGTATCATAAATATAAAAAATAACAGTAAAGAAACATACCAAGTACCGCGTGCCTGATATTTGGCATTTGAATGAATCCCCTGTCTACAACGCGGTGTCATAGAAACCACTCTCAATTCAGGATACGCAACCGCATAAACCACATAATGCCCTCCCTGCTCGGTTACCACTAATTCAACGTAATCACCCGCCTTTGCTACAGTAAATCCCAACCAACCGTGAAATGGCACACCATTGATTTTCCCTCGTACAAAATCACAGGTATCACTCTCCCGAACCTTGGTTTGCGAATTAATTGCTGCCGCTGAGGTATTTCCTGCTATCGATAGTAATAACGCCCCATACAGTTCCCGCTCTTCCTTACGAGCAAAGGCGGCCGGATCATATTCACGATCAGTAAAATAACCAACCACACACAGGGTTTCGAACTCTTCCAATACGCCACTTACTTTTATTAATGGCTTACCCGGCGGTAATTCAGGCAGCGGCGGTTCTTTTGCTAATATCGCATCCAGTTCAGGGATTTTTTCTTTTGTTTTCTCAATCTCTTTTTCTGACTCTTCTTTACTTTCTGGGTGGCTTACTATCCAGTCAAGATTAACCTCTATCCATGTATCAAGGCTGCTCCTCTGACTTTTTATTTCTTCAAAATCAATAGCATCTTTGTAAGGACGAAAGGTACTCATGAGATATCCTTAATTGCATCAGCAAAACTTTTACGTTGTTCTTCATACAGTTAATTCCTATTTTTAATTACTTGAATCAGTAATAGTAATAATGGCTTGCGAAACATCCATCATCTGGTAAAACTCTTTCACTCTCTTTACCGGCTCCCTCATCTAATGAATTGGCCTTAATTTCTTTCAGCCTCTTTCTTGTGAATTGGCGAATATTGAGATTCGTAGGATTAGGGAAACCTAATACCGTGAAAATCTCCTCAGCCAATTTAACTGTAGGTCTGGGCTTTTTTAGACGGCGATAATATGTGCTGGGGGCA
Source organism: Photorhabdus aballayi (assembly GCF_026153155.1). NCBI lineage: Bacteria > Pseudomonadati > Pseudomonadota > Gammaproteobacteria > Enterobacterales > Morganellaceae > Photorhabdus > Photorhabdus aballayi. The sequence goes on from NZ_JAPFCD010000039.1 coordinate 31,686, forward strand.
AATATCGCTATCATTAAAGCAAAAAATGGCAGCATATTTTCCAGAAGCTCCAAAGCATCTGTCCAAGCAACAATAACCAAAATAAGCAGGAATCCTCCAAAAAGACAGAAAGTACCGAATATCTGCTCTTTGGCATCTGCATGAATACCCTGATCACAACGCGGCGTCATAGAAACCACCCTTAATTCAGGATGCGCAATCGCATAAACCACATAATTCCCTTCCTGCTCGGTTGCCGCTAATTCAACATAATCATCTACCTTTGCGGAAGTAAACCCTAGCCAGCCGTGGAAGGGGATGCCGTTGATTTTCCCCCGGACAAAATCACAGACATCCCCCCATCGAACATTGGTTTGCGAATTAGATCCCGAAGTATTTCCTGCCAACGCCATTAATAGCCCGCCATACAATTCCCGTTCTTCCTTACGAGCAAAGGCAACCGGATCATATTCACGCTCGGTAAAATAACCTTTAACACACAGAGTTTCGAACTCTTCCAATACGCCACTCACTTTAATTAATGGCTTACTGGGCGGTAATTCTGGCGGCGGCGGTTCTTTTACCAATATTGCATCCAGTTCGGGGATTTTGGCCTGAATTTCCGCAATAGCTTTTTCTACCTCCTCTCTGTCTTCAGGACGACGCTGAATTCTTTCTTGCTTAACCTCGATCCATGTATCAAGGCTGCTCCTCTGCCTTTTGATTTCATCAAAATCAATAGCCTCTTTAAAAGAACGGCAGGTACTCATATGCCGTCCTTAATTGCATTAGCAAAACTGTTACGTTGTTTTTCACACAGTTAATTCCTATTTTTAATTACTTAAATCAGTAATAGTAATAATAACTCCGAAAACAAGCCTGATCGGGCATAACTCTTTCACTCTCCTTATCAGATTGTTCGTCTGGAGAATTGACCTTGATTTCCTTCAACCTCTTTTCTGTAAATTTCTCAAGATTAATTTCTGTAGGATTAGGAAAACCCAATACCGTGAAAATCTCTTCAGCCAACCTAAATGTCGGTTTAGGTTTTCTCATGCAGGAAAAATAGATTAACGGTGAAAGGACAATTGCCATCAACCCACAAAATGAAGCGACACATTTTATATAATCAATCATATCCTCTCTGGATTGCTCATGAAAAAGGCACGGTATCATAAATATAAAAAATAACAGTAAAGAAACATACCAGGTACCACGTGCCTGATATTTGGCATTTGAATGAATCCCCTGTCTACAACGCGGTGTCATAGAAACCACTCTCAATTCAGGATACGCAACCGCATAAACCACATAATGCCCTCCCTGCTCGGTTACTACTAATTCAACGTAATCACCCGCCTTTGCTACAGTAAATCCCAACCAACCGTGAAATGGCACACCATTGATTTTCCCTCGTACAAAATCACAGGTATCACTCTCCCGAACCTTGGTTTGCGAATTAATTGCTGCCGCTGAGGTATTTCCTGCTATCGATAGTAATAACGCCCCATACAGCTCCCGCTCTTCCCTACGAGCAAAGGCGGCTGGATCATATTCACGATCAGTAAAATAACCAACCACACACAGGGTTTCGAACTCTTCCAATACGCCACTTACTTTTATTAATGGCTTACCCGGCGGTAATTCCGGCGGCGGCGGTTCTTTTGCTAATATCGCATCCAGTTCAGGAATTTTTTCTTTTGTTTTCTCAATCTCTTTTTCTGACTCTTCTTTACTTTCTGGGTGGCTTACTATCCAGTCAAGATTAACCTCTATCCATGTATCAAGGCTGCTCCTCTGACTTTTTATTTCTTCAAAATCAATAGCATCTTTGTAAGGACGAAAGGTACTCATGAGATATCCTTAATTGCATCAGCAAAACTTTTACGTTGTTCTTCACACAACTCATTCCTCCGCGATTCGAGGTAAATAGATTGAGTAGATTGCAAACCTTTTACTGGTTCCAAACCAAAAACACAGCTCCGACACCATTTTTGTAAATCATTTTCAGAAAAATATGTTACTAACACTTCAATCAAAAAAACTAACAGCATCGCCTCCCAACTACATAGCCAGGCAAAAGTTTCCCATGCCAGAATCCTTGACACTCCTTTAAAAATCAAACCTTTAGGCGAAAGCAATTCCCTCTTTACTAAGACTTCTAATAAACCCTTTAACGGGGTTGTTAATTGTGCAAAATCATAAGCAGTTTTAAGACCATAAAGACCAATAAACTGCCAACGCCTTCTACCATGCCATTCAGAACCAAGATCACTGATATCTACTCCCAGATTTAATGCCGAAGAAACCGCCCCAGCATTCGTCCCAATAAACTTAATGGTGTTGGCAGCAATCACATTTTCCATTCCGTGTTTAACTATCGGCTCTACAATCTCCATCGCCGTACTCAGTGTGCTTAAAAACGCTGCGGTCACCTGCGCTTGACTCTTAGCATCCCCTTTACTCTCTTGTAACTGGTTGGAAAATTCCAGGACATTGGAAGCTAAGACTAACCATTTAATCCGGGATTTTTTTAATACCGGCTCTCCTTCAGCACTATCAGCAAATTTTTTAAAATCAGACTGATATTTATTACTTTTTTTCAACCGCGCCTCAGAACCCGGTTTCTTAAGCTCTTCCAACACCTGCTGCCTAAACGCATTACCGTCCTTAAGTTGTGATACCGACAGTTCAACCACCTGATCAAACGGCACACCTGAAATCACCGATAACAGCGTTTTACTCAGCACTTCATTCATGCTGTCCAGCATTTTTCCTAAGCGGGTAAAATTCAAAAACCGGTCGCCCAGAGTTACCATTCGCCGGTCACAATGCAACATTGCCCGGGCAAAGGTGCTGTTGGATTTCGGCGGCTTTTCCAGCGCTTCGTTCGCTTTATCGTAGGCTTCAATCAGTTTCCCACTCAGATCTGACACCACGTTCGTAAAATCCGAAGGGGCTGCCGGTTGATGATTGTCCTTATTCAGCTTCATCTTCTGTAAAAACCCGTCCATCTCTTTCATGACTTCCGGGTTATTCAGCAATAATGAGCGCCAGACAATATTTTCCGGTGATAGCGCAGAATACTGGTCAATCTGATCATCTAAAAAGGCACAGCCGGTTTCGGTCACATTCAGCGAAGCGATGGCATAATCCACCGCCTCGCGATAATTAAGGTTATCCTCCAGTCGGGTGGAATGAAAATCCTGACAACAGGTGATAAACCCGCTCTGTTTTAGCCAACTCACTCTCAACTGGGCCAATTGCTCCAGTTTTTGCGCTATGTCAGCACAAAGATCAGCATAAGATTGGTTAAATGCCTGTCGCTTAGCCAAATTCAGCTCTGCCGTGTATTTTCCCCAGTCGCTGGCAAACACTTGGTTGTCCAATTTAAGCGTATTACGAGTAACATCTTCTTTAAGTTTTACAAGATCTTGAGCGGAAGCATGTCCAGAAATCATCGTTGAAATCAAGTCAAAATTTCGTTCTGCTTTTTCTTCCGAGTGACTTGTCCTCAATTGGCGCAACTGATTCTCCACCCCATTTAATAAACTGTCGGTCATAAACTCAATCGACAATTCATCCAGAAAAGTTTTATGCTCCCCGACAATATCATCACTCCAGCCCGCTAATTCATGCGCTATCCCGATCGGATCATGCAACGCGATTAACACCGGCGAAACCGGCTTGCCATCCGCGTCCCGCCCGCGTTTTTGCATCGCTCTGACCGTAATGTCCGCACATCCCGCTCGTTTACTACTCCACGGATACAACGTGCCCCGCGGTTTCACCTCTCCGTAATAAACTTTGTAGTAGGGCGCTTCCTTCATTGTCCCGCAGATACGCGTCGCTTTCGGATTACAGGGCAGAAGATATTTAGCGGAGTCACCGTCCTCTGGATGGTAATCCATCACATGACTCAGGTTCTCTACCGTCGCCTGAGCAATCCCCACCCCTTCCGGCACCCCGCGCCACTGCCACGGTTTCACACACTGCATCCGCTTTTCCCGCGCCTCACGGTTGTTGTGATAATACTCAATGGTCTCCCAGCTCCACGCGGAGGGCGTGAAAGCCAGCCAGGTCTCCTGATACAAGGCGGTATCTCTTAGCGCAATAAATTCCACATTGGCGCTCTGATGGGTCGTAACATGACAATCCGCCGTTTTCTGGGGCAAGACACCAAAAGGCGCACTCAGATTTTGCCACAACGCGCCATCCTCGCTGACGCTCCAGGCATCCCAACTCTCCGATTCAAATGGCCCGGCATTGGCGTAATAGACATACAAAAACCCTTGCCGTAAGGCACGCAGCGCATAATGGTAGCCCGGCGCAGTCGGCTCTGGTGTTTCCGCCCATGCCGGCAAGGTTTCCGAAACGTTATCGGGCACCACGGTATAGCGCACCGGCAGCAGCGCCGGTCCGATGGATTCACACGTCTGACATAATGGTCGATTCATCACAACATCTCCTGTTCTTCCAAGGGAAGACAGGCACCGCAATCATCCCGGCGCCTGTTAGATTTAAAGTGGCCGGCATAACCGCCAACCCGTCAACCCATTACGCCTGATTGCGCTCATTCCACGCATCAGAGTGAATGATGTTGCCGTCTTTGTACGTCCAGGTGATTTTTTCGTAACGAAGCTCGACACGTTCCAGATGGTTGTGCTTCTCTTTGGTCGGATCTTTGATGTCATGCATCAACGGCGCCACTTTCACCACCTTCACGTTGTTCAGATGAGTGATGAAATAGACCTTCTCCTGACCAGCATCATCAATTTGGTACCACTTGAATTCCGCCGATTTCAGGGTCTGACCAGACGTCACCGCTTTATACAGATACGGGCTAGACGCATCGACCTCTTTAGTGAACACCAACGGCGCATGCACACGAGTGCCGGTCAGCTTGCCGGTATTGTTATCCGTCGGGATATGTAACGCATGTTCCAGCGCCACCACCTCGATACTGCCCTCCCGGTTTTGTACATCCACCGAGCCTTTAATGTCGGCGCCGCCATCATCTTTCAACCATAAATACGCAGGGATTGCCATACCCATGACTCCTCTATTATTGAATGGGTAATGCCACCAATATCGGTGACGTGATTAAAACCCCAACCGAATACATTCTCGGTTGTCATCCCCAGTAAATTCGGGGAACAGTCAATCAATGCCGGTATTTCCTGACTCAGCAGTTAACCGGGAGAGGAATAATCATATAGCCTGGCACATGCGTTAAAATTAATAGATCCATTAACTACATAGACAGTTACTTAATAATCCCCATCCTCCCTGCGAGTGCATATTAAAATCAAGTCTTTTTTTATCAAATAGCACAATATGTTTAATATCAACCGCAGAATTCATTATATTTAAACCAAATATAAACAGGATTTAATCTGTTTATATAAAAAGATTGCATTGATTTAAATAATATGAAATCAATTCACCTTTCTTATATTCATTTCGTTCAAAATCATTGAAATAAAGTCTATTTTTATATTATTTTCAATACGTTAAATAATATCAAAACACTCACCTTATGATTAACATTCACTATCACCAATACGTTACCGATGCGTAAAAAAGGAATGATTCTCAGTTATATTCTGCGAATGAGAATAGATTGCATTATTTAGCATCATCCCATTAATAATAGATTAACCCCGATTCAGGGCAGCAATTACCCTGCCTCATAATAAAGCATTACAGACGAATAGGAATATCACGATGATATGCTTATAAAATATTGAAACCGAATGAATGGCTGAACTCAGCGACCTATTCTGGCAATAACCGGTAATATCACGCCATTTATCACCTCCAGTTTATTCCGTCAAATAAGCGATTATTCTGCTCCCCAGTCGTTATTATTTATCTCCGATTCAGCCAGAGTATTTCCCCTATTCTCCTCAAAAATCGTTTTCGGTAATGTAAAACCCCGCAGTTTCAGCAACGCCAGCGGCCCTTTCCCCACTTCGGTACGCAATACCCAGGTCAGCGGTAACCCCTCCGGCGTGGTAAATCTCAGCCGGTAACGACTTTCATCCAGCATCTGCACCTGTGCCGCCTCCAGCCAGCGTATCAATCCCCACGTCCCCGGATACTCCCCATACAGCCGCGCCCCCGTATTCACGCCGGTCCAGGTCAACACCACTCCGGGATTATCTTCGTCTCCCGGCCAGCGTAAACGCTGCCAGCTCTCCATCTGGTTAAAGTAACGCAACCGCTGACCCGCTATCGTCAGGTCCGTTTCCGCCACATCACGCACCGGTTTCGCCCGCAATTCAAATCGTATTCCCTCGCTGCCGTTAGCAAACAGCACATCCGCAACCTGACTCAGTTGATTTACCGCCGCCAAAAAGGCCGGGTTAATATGCAGTCCCTGACTGTTCACTTCATCCACCACCCAATGTTTACCTTCTTTATGCAGCACCCCGCCTAACTGATTGTGCAGAAACTGTTCTATTCGCCCGCTATCGGCCCGAATAAACTGCCCCAGCATCGGCAAAGAAGCCTCATCTTGTCCCGCCACAAACGGGTAACGTCCGTCAAAGTCGGTCTGCCAGTCCGCCGCCACCGCCGACTGCCATTGTGCATTCAGACTGGCCGCCGCCGGCTGTAACACCGTCTGCCACGCCTCAATTAACGGCTGCACAAACACCGCCTGACCAAACCCGTTCCACTCCACTCCCAGACTGGCGGCTATCAAACTGCCGTAGGTGCGCGTGTCTGTCAGTTCCACGCTTTTCCCCTGAAACACACTCTGCGCCAGCGCTTCCATCACCGCCGGCGGGTCATCCGTATTCGCCAGTTGTTGCAGCGCCAGACGCACCCGGGTTACCCGCGTCAGGAAGGTTTGCAGACTGAGTGACGGGTCCGCCGTCAGCCCGTTTTCCGCACTACTTTTGCCCATCAGCGCTAATAACGGACCAAACGCGTTATCCAGCGGCCCCGGCGGCATATGGGTCTGGTCGTCAATCATCGGCAGCTTATTTTTCTGGAACAGGTTTTGTGCCGATTTCATCAGCGAATCCGCTAACGCTGCTCCCGGTTGCCCGGTTTCTCCCTGATAAGCCAGGGTATCCATCAGGGCAATCAACGGCGACTGACGCACATCCGCCATCAGGGTTAACTGGTCTATGGTGTCGGACAGGTTATGAGTTTTATGCCAGCGCAGGCTGTTGAGGAAATTCAGCCACGCCCCGGCGAAGTCAGTAAAATAACGTTCCGTCAACCGGGCTTTCAGCTCCGCCGGCGACACCGCCTTCAATACCGGCTGACGGCCATCACTGAGCACCCAGTCAATCTCCTCCTGCCGGGACGCCGCCACCTGCGCTATCGCTTTTTGTACCTGCCCTTCCCATGCCTGACGGGTAAACATCCCCGGTACGACCTGACGGGTGGTAAATAATCGGCTCGCATCCGTAGCCCCGGTCATCTGCGCCAGCCTTAAATCCCCGTAACTGTGGGCCACCTGTTGCAGCATTTTCTGGTACAGCATGCTCTCCGCATGACGCTGACCAAGCTGATTGAGCAATATCTGACGCACTTCGCCAACCAGCCCGTTATCCACACTGATTTTCCACTCCGGGTGGCGCGGTAAATTCTCCGCATAAAACGCCAGCAGCGATTCGCCGGTGTTTTGCCACAGGCCATCCGTCACTCCGGCCCGGTGCGGCCAGTCCGCCATCAACACCCGGCTCATCACCGCTGCATCCGCTTTCTCCGGCCGGGCCATCATCAGATACACTTTCAACTGGTTATACGCCGATGTGATACGCTGATGACGCTGTGCGCTGCCCGCCGGTAAATTCACCAGTTCGGTCAGACGCTGATGGAGCAACCGGGCAGCGGCATCACGTATCAGTTCGGCATTGTTGCGCTGATACACCGGCCACATCGCTTTCAACAAGGCCGTATTCTGATTCAGCCCGAAACCGCTGTACCACGGCGTTCCATGCGCTGACTGGCGCTGCAACCGGTCAATCTGCAATTGCAAGTCATGCTGACTGAGCAGACGGGCCGATAAGGTTCCCTGATGGTCACTGGCCTGACTGATTCGTTCACGACTGACCGCTACCTGATGGCGGTTGGCAAAAAATGCGGTCACACTGCCCGCGCCCCATAACGCCGCCAGAGCTATCACCCCCCACTGGGCGCTTTTCTCCCACGGGAAACCCACCGCCTGTCCCCGGATATCACGCACCTGTTCCAGCACCCCATCCCAACTGGCATCCACCAGCCAGCCATGCTCCACCATCCCGGACGGCACCGGCAGCGGTAAACTGAACGTCACCCCCGCCAGCACTAGCGGCGGCCGGTCTAACAACGGCGTCAACTGCCCGACCAGACGCGTTACCCCGCCATCCCGCAAAGACTGCGCCAGTCGCAACAGAAAATCGTGACGATTTTCCGCTATCGCCTGTTCCATGCCCCGGTTCGCCAGCGTTGATATCAGGCCGTCCAGACTCTGCGCCAGCTTCTCAGCCGTCCCCTCTTCTGACAGAAAACAGCCCACCGTCTGAGTTGGCCGGTCGCGCTGGTCCCAGTGGCTGTGACGCACATTCCACACATACACCGGCGCCTGCCAGCCCAACTGTCGGCCCTGCTTCTCCAGCATACGCAACGCGGTTTCTATCTGCGTCCGCTGGCTGAGCTGGTCTTCGGTCATCGCCCACACCACGCCATCCAGCGGACGACGGCGACGCAATCGGCGCAACGCCTGTAACTGCGCTTTATCCGGCGGCGTCTGCAAACTGCCGCCCCACAGCAACAGGTTGTGCTCGCCCTCTTGCCAGTGTTGTGCTGTCAGCCCCGGAGCAATAGCTTCCACTTGTTCCCGTTGCCCCATCACCAACAAAATACAGACCCGCCGACGCCAAAGGGGGCCATAACGCCGACGAAGCTGATATTGCAGCCGTTGAAAATAAAATAGCGCTTCTGGAAGCGCAGCCTGCTCTACAGGAGAGTTAACAGCGATTTCCTGTACAGGCAGACGCTGTTTGTAATCACGAAAAAGATTCAACAGCCATATCACACCCACCATGCTGACAATCCAGACGACTATTTTGACAACCTGAGTAGACAACCCGAATCGATCGCCCCAGAAATGTAACGATCCACCTAATACCAGCGCGATCAAACTGGTGACCAAACTCACCCCCAAATTACGGGTAATAAAAGCTTTAAACATGGAAGTCCCCTGATGAAGTGACATTGCTTAGTGGGGAGATGGTCCCCAGTTGTAATTCGGCATGGCGCACTAGCAGAAAAAGCTGTGGCGCCTGTTGATACTCGGCCATTTTCATGGCGAGCGTTAATGCAAACCAGTCCGCATATGACCCTGATTTCCCGAGCCAATGGGGGATGAACTGCTGATCAAGCGTTGCCGGTACACTCTGCTGTGCCGATGATGGCAAGGCTTTCAATATCTGATTCAACCGAATTAACAACCTATCTTTCTCCGGTGAGTCGGCATCGTTGTACCACAGTGTCCCGGCAGTGATGGCAGGACATTGATAACGCAGAAACTGGTCCACACTCTGCCCGGCCTCCGCTGCGACAGTAGCCATAGGCCGATGCAGACAGCACTTTGCCGACAATGGAGAAGAGGGAGGCGCCAGCAGCCAAATCACCGCGCCCTCACTGACTGCCTCCGGCGTTTTATTGCCTTCCCAACACCATGTTATGATCAACAGCAATCCTTTGGTTTCCGTGGTCAACCAGTCACTTATCTGATGGGTATAATCGGCTTTGAGTTGCATCGGACCTTGCAGTTGAGACAAAGGCAGCCCCAGTTCCGCCCAAACCTGACAGAATTGTTCCCATACGATGATTTCAGACCTGCCCAATGGAAAATAGACATTCACCTTATGGTTAGCCACATACGCCATCAAACTATGACGCATCTCCCCCAGTAAATTTTCAAACAAGTTGAGGTAACTGGAAAAAGGGGGCAATACCAGTGCGCTATCGCCATTGACCAAGACAGCTTTATCCGCCGGGGATGGCACTTCCGGCGGAAAAAACGCGCCATAATCCACAACCCGTATCGCCTGCGAAGCCCATGCTTGCCAGCGCGCCTCCTGCCAGGCGTTCTCTCGTGTCAGCACCTCCGCTTGCTCCAGTTCGACGCCGTAACGAAACAGCCGCCAGCCGGCAATCACGCCGAACAGTGCTGTTATTCCAGCTAAAGCGACCAGCGCATAAAGCAAGCTGGCGGGATCTTTAAGCAGATACCAGACACTGCCGGCCGCAACTACGACAGCGAAACAAGCCATACTGAACAGACGCCACCAAAGCGACCAGACTGGCGGCTCCGACCGGTGTACGGAATAAGATTGCGGAATATCCCAAGCCATCATGATGACTCCCCTATTCCGGCTTTAGTCGTACTGGAAATAACATAACAACCGCATTGGCAAAGCGCTTTATCAAATGCGACGGGTTTACCATCGGAAATACATTGAGAATTAGCTTTAACAATACGATTAATACCATGCCCTTTCAGCGGACAACTGACTAAATCATTTAATAATGCGACTCTTTTCCCTTCAATTTCGATAGAAGAGGAAGCGGAGATCACTTCACCGCCGCTACTGAGCTTATCGCCCAGGCGAATAACACCTTCAAACATCATGAACCCTATATCATTAAGAATAAATTTTTCACATTTTCAGCGTAATAATATTATCGCCCTCATTTTCGACGCCGCCTGCAAAAGCATTTGAATGACTTTATTAATATCATCTCTATCAACAAATTTCTTTGAGCATACGATGTCGATTTGCTGATTTAAATTCACGGTAATCAGCACACTGTTTTCACGCTCCTCAATTCATCTCTGTCTCGATACTTCTGCCGGACAAAATAAGTCGTGGAATCTGCAACCCTATTATCATCCTGATATTCAGAGAATGGGGACAGTGCGACTTTTTGAATCGACATAAAATAAACCACTCCAAAAGGAAAGAAATAGGATGTAATAAAAGAGCTGATTTTTGCATACCCTGGCGCTTTGAGAATAACCAACAGATTAACCACCTCCAGCAAAATACAAATCAGCATAAACATTAATATCTTATCGAGAAAACTCCGCTCTCGATAAGAGAGTCCAAAATAATTGGAATCAAATCCTTTGATAACAACCAACAAAAGAAAATATGTCGATAGATTAATAGCAAAACCTATCCAAACTATTTTATAGATCTGTTTCACAAAAACTCTTTGATTTACACAAAATTACAAACAAACCACATAAAAATAGACAAAACTTCACGTTGGACAATTCATGACTGAATTTTCCAAAGACCGGTAATCTTTTAATATCTCTACGACTCAGCATAGATAATTCTGAGGACTATCTCATAAATTTTTACCTCCATCCTATTACTTGAATCAGTAATAGTAGTAATAACTTAATAAACAATACTTATCTGGCATAATCTTTCCTTTATCTGGTTCCTCATCTGGGGAGTTAACCTTGATTCTCTTCAGCCTCTTTTTTGTGAATTGGTAAATATCGAGATTCGTAGAATTCGGGAAATCTAATACTGTGAAAATCTCCTCAGCCAACTTCACTGAGGGCCTGGGTTTTTTTAGACGATGGTAATACGTGCTAGGTGCAAATATTGCTATCATCACAAGACTAAATAAAGACATATATTCCAGAAATCCGACAAGGTCTTTGTCAATAAAAAAAACACCCCCTATCGCTAAAATTAACAGATAAAGCGAAAAAAAACAGCAAGTACCAAATATCTGCGCCTTAGCATCTGCAAGAATCCCCCTATCACAACGCGGTGTCATAGAAACCACCCTTAATTCGGGATACGCAATGGCATAAACCACATAATGTCCCTCTTGTTCCGTCACTGCTAATTCAACGTCATCACCCACTTTTGCTATGGTACACCCTAACCAGCCATGAAAGGGAATACCATTGATTTTCCCCCGCACAAAATCACAGGCATCACTCACCCGAACTGACGTCTGTGAAGTCACAGCCGCCCCTGAACTATTTCCTACCATCGCCAGTAACAATGCTCCATATTGATCACGTTCCTCCTTACGAGCAAAAGCGACCGGATCATATTCACGATCGGTAAAATAACCAATTACACACAGGGTTTCGAACTCTTCCAATACACCACTCACTTTGATTAATGGTTTACCCGGCGGTAATTCTGGCGGCGGCGGCTCTTTTGCCAATATCGCATCCAGTTCAGGGATTTTGGCTTGAAGTTCCGCAATGGCTTTTTCTACCTCTTCTCTGTCTTCAGGCCAACGTTGAATTCTTTCCCTCTTAACATTTACCAATATATCAATATCTTTTCTTTGATCTTTTACTTCTTCAAAGTCAATAGCACCTTTTAACATCTGATAAGTATTCATGACAGCACCTTAATTGCATCGGCAAAGTTTTTACTTTGTTCTTCATATAACCAACATTCACTATTTAATTACTTAAATCAGTAATAGTAGAAATAGCTTAATAAACAATGCCTATCAGGCAAAACCCTTCCTATACTAGAATTCCCATCCAATGAGTTAGCCTTGATTTCTTTAAGCTTCTTCTTCGTGAACTTCTGAAGATTAACTTCCGTAGGATTAGGGAAACCTAATGCAGTGAAAATCTCTTCTGCCAATCTGAATGTTGGTTTAGGGTTTCTCATGCAAGAAAAATATATAAATGGTGAAAGTATTCCTGCCGCCAAAGTGCAGAAAAAACATACGTATTTCATATATTCGATAATATCCATTTTCACAAAAAAAACATCTATCATCATGTAAAAAAACATGAAAAATAAAAAGCAATACCAATTACCACGTACCTGATATTTGGCATTTGAATGAATACCTTGTTTACAACGCGGTGTCATTGATATCACCCTTAATTCGGGATGAGCAATGGCATAAACTAAATAATGCCCTTCCTGCTCGGTTACCGCTAATTCAACGTAATCACCCGCTTTTGCTACAGTAAACCCTAACCAACCATGAAAAGGGATACCATTAATTTTCCCCCGCACAAAATCACAAACATCAATCTTCCTATCTTCGGTTTGCGAAGTTATTGCCGCCCCTGCACTATTTCCCGCCATTGCCAACAATAACGCTCCAAACTGATTCCGCTCCTCCTTCCTAGCAAAAGCGACCGGATCATATTCACGATCGGTAAAATAACCTATGACACACAGGGTTTCGAATTCTTCCAACACACCACTCACTTTAATTAATGGTTTACAAGGAGGTAATTCCGGCGGCGGCGGCTCTTTTGCTAATATCGCATCCAGTTCGGGGATTTTGGCTTGAAGCTCCGCAATGGCTTTTTCTATCTCCTCTCTATCTTCAGGATAACGCGGAATCATTACTTCTCTCTTAACTTCTATCTGTGTATTAAGACTTCTTCTCTGTCTGTTTATTTCATCAAAATCAATAGCATCTTTGTAAGGACGAAAGGTACTCATAAACCCTCCTTAATTGCGTCAGCAAAACTTTTACGTTGTTCTTCACACAGCTCATTCCGATGCGATTCAAGGTAAATAGATTGCGTAGACTGCAAATTTTTTTCTGGTTCCAAACCAAAAACACAGCTTCGACACCACTTTTGTAAATCATTATCAGAAAAATACATCACTAACTCTTCAACTAGAAAAATAACGAGCATCACTTCCCAGCTACACAACCAACCAATCATTTCACACAATAAAGCCCTTTCCCCTCCTTCAATCATTAAACTTTTAGCTGAAAATAATGCCCTTTTAGCTAATATTTCTAATAAACCCTTTAATGCTGTTGTGAATTGTGCAAAATCATAAATCACTTTAAGACCATAAAGACCAATAAACTGCCAGCGCCCTCTGCCACGCCATTCAGAATAAAGGTCACTAATATCTACCCCCAGATTTAATGCAGAAGCAACCGTACTAGCACCCGTCCCAATAAACTTAATGGTGTTGGTGGCAGCCATATTTTTTATGCCGTGCTTCACCATCGGCTCCACAATCTCCATTGCCGTACTCAATGTACTTAAAAACGCGGCGGTCACCTGAGCGTGGCTCTTGGTATCCCCCTTACTCTCTTTGAATTGATTGGCATACTCCAGTCCATTAAAAAATAAGACTAAACATTTAATCCGGGATTTTTTTAATATCGGCTCTCCTTCAGCACTTTGAGCAAATTCTTTAAACCTATCGTTATAACTATTTCTCGTTTCAAGACGAGCCTCTGCTCCCGGTCTCTTAAGTCTTTCCAATACCTGTTGCCGAAACGCATTACCCTCCTTAAGCTGTGATACCGACAAATCAACCGCCTGATCAAACGCCACCCCTGAAATCACCGAGAATAGCCCCTTACTCAGCATTTCATTGGTGCTATTCAGCACTTTTCCTAAACGGGTAAAATTAAAGAACCGGTCGCCCAACGTCACCAGTCTCCGATCACTGTGCAACATCGCCCGGGCAAAGGGGCTGTTGGTTTTGGGCGGCTTTTCCAGCGCTTCATTCGCTTTATCGTAGGCTTCAGTCAGTTTTCCACTCAGCGTCGTCACCGTTTTCATAAACGCTGAGATGTCCGCCGGTTTTTCATTCCCCTTATTCAGCTTCATCTTCTGTAAAAACTCGTCCATCTCTTTCATGACGTCTGGGTTATTCAGCAATAATGAGCGCCAGACAATATTGTCCGGTGACCACGCGGAATATTGATCGATTTGATCATCTAAAAAAGCACAGCCCGTTTCGGTCACATTCAGCGAAGCGATGGCATAATCCACGGCCTCGCGATAATTAAGGTTGTCCTCCAGTCGGGTGGAATGAAAATCCTGACAACAGGTGATAAACCCGCTCTGTTTTAACCAGCTCACTCTGAACTGGGCCAGTGGCTCCAGCTTTTTCGCCACTTCGGCACAAAGATCGGCATAACATTGGTTAAATGCCTGTCGTTTAGCCAGATCCAGCTCTGCCGCATATTTCTTCCAATCACGGGCAAAGGCTTGCTTATCCGATTCAATGGCGTGACGGATTGTATCCTCTCTGAGTTTGTCCCACTCCTGAACGGACAAACCCTCAGAAGCCGCCAAAATGGTATCCTTTTTTTTATCCGGCTTTTTGATATGTGTGGCGTGCATTTGACGCAACTGATTCTCCACCCCATTCAGTGAACTGTCGGTCATAAACTCAATCGACAATTCATCCAGAAAGGTTTTATGCGCCCCAACAATATCATCACTCCAGCCCGCTAATTCATGCGCTATCCCGATCGGATCATGCAACGCGATTAACACCGGCGAGACCGGCTTGCCATCATCTGCCAGCCCCCGCTTTTGCATCGCCCTGACCGTGATATCCGCACACCCCGCCCGCGTTTTACTCCACGGATACAAGGTGCCCTGCGGTCTCACCGCATTGTGATAAACTTTGTAGTAGGGCACCTCTTTCAGTGTCCCGCTGATACGCGCCGCTTTCGGATTACAGGGCAAAACATATTTACCTGAGTCATTGTCGCCCAGACAGTAATCGATGACGGTATTCAGGTTCTCTATCGTCGCCTGAGCAATCCCCACCCCTTCCGGCACCCCGCGCCACTGCCACGGTTTCACGCACTGCATCCGCTTTTCCCGCGCTTCGCGGTTGTTGTGATAATACTCAATGGTCTCCCGGCTCCACATGGAGGGAGAGAAAGCCAGCCAGGTTTCCTGACGCAAGGCGATATCCCTTAGCGCAATAAATTCCATATTGGCGCTCTGATGGGTCGGCGCATGACAATCTGCGGTTTTCTTGGGGAAGATACCAAAAGGGGCATTCAGATTTTTCCACAACGCGCCATCCTCGCTAACGCTCCAGGTATCCCAGCTCTCCCGTTCACCTAATCCGGCATTAACGTAATAGACATACAAAAACCCCTGCCGTAAGGTACGCAGCGCATAATGGTAGCCCGGCGCCGTCGGCTCTGGTGTTTCCGCCCACACCGGCAAGGTTTCAGAAACGTTATCAGGCACCACGGTATAACGCACCGGCAGCAACGCTGGTCCGGTGGACTCACACATCCAACATAATGATCGATTCATAACAAAATCTCCTGGTTCTCTGAGGGAATAATGGCAGGATTGAGATGGCCGCACTCACGAGCCAGTACCGACCATGCTTCTACTGTCAGTCCAGCGGTTCGCTCGACATAACCGCCAGCGCTCTCGCCGCTTTCATTGGATAACAACGACTGTATTCGGGGGTGTAAATCAATCTCCGGGTGATATAGCAAGCCGTGCAATGCACAGGTTTCCAGCTCCAGAGCATCATTAAAGGCATAGCGTGCGGTTACCCGACGCAACAAAGCCAACATAATATGCAGGGATTCAGTCTCCGTCCGGCGTAACTGATTGCGGTGCACCTGACGATATTGTCGCAGTGCCCGATTCATCGGCCCTGACCAGACCATTTCTGCCACCTGTGCCGCGGTCAACGACAGTGAAAAGGTGTACAGTTCCTTCGCCGACCGGGCATTGTCCCGATGCAGTAACTGACCGTCGCCGTCAACCAGATACCAGTCTGTCAATGGCCCCAACAAACGCGAGCGTTGCCATCTATCCAGCAACGGCCATATGGCATGGTTCACCGTCGAATCGTAAAAACGCAGCACGATTTGCCGTACAGGTGACAATGTTTGTACCGCAATCATCCCGATATGGTGCGCAATATCGGAGGCCGTGCTGGCACTAAACAGCCAGCCACACACCATCCGCCCGCGCCCGGCAATCAACTCTGCCGGATCGGCTTCTTGCAACGCCTGCGTGACGCTCAGCGCCAGCAGTTCGGCATCCTCCGACTGATTGATATCCAGTGATATCAGCCAAGGAGAATAGCGGGTTTCGAAACGGTGATGTTTTATCTGCGTCGGTATCGCCGCCGGCTGATGATTCAGGATGGCCGCCGGTAATCGCTCTTCCTGTCGGTCATTGAGAAAAACCGCCGGGTCAACCAGCAACCATCCTCGTCCATTGTGCCGGGTAAACACCGTATGCAATT